>JACZXR010000020.1 GCA_022571535.1 Deltaproteobacteria bacterium
AAGGTGATTAAATAAATCGCTGCATACGCCAGCGCTACTTGCCCAGGATCCTGTCGGGTCGGTCGCAAATTCGCCAGGGCTGCACAGGAAGGTCTTGCTTGTCTTACTCCCCGGAAACTGCCCGGTATCCTTTATCAGGTCATTGATGGCCGCGGCGATAACCTGGACACTATTCTCTGCACTGCTCCGTCGCGCGTCGTCGATGAACTTTAGGACTGTAGGCGTCAAAATGGCGACAAGGATTGAAATGACTGCGAGGATGACGATGATTTCTATAAGGGTGAACCCCTTGTCCGTGAGGCGTGATGCGTGGGAAGTGAGACGTGAGGCGGAGTGGGTGAGGCTTGAGGCGCCGTGAGGAAATTGTCGATCAAGCCGGACTGCTAATCTTGGAGCTTCAATGGTCAGATTCGGTCTTTTGCTCACTTTGCTGATCTCCTATTGTATTGTTTATTGGTGAATCCAAAGCTGTATTAACGTACATCAGCAACTAGCATGCCATATCATTGGACGGGTGGCAAACAACTAAAGGTAAGAGGCGAATAATCTAATAAAAACAGTGAGTTATGTGTTGTAAGGAGAAGGAGGTGAGGTGATAAATGAAACTAAGTAGAGTCTAGAATTATTAGACTTTCAGTCATAGGTCTAGAAATATGAGACTAAATTTTGCTATCATTCTTGAGGTAGTTTACATCAATGTTATGCTTTTTTATCTTATGCCATAGGTTCTTTCGGTTCAGACCCAATTTCTTAGCTGCTTCAGCTTGAATCCCATCGCTCTTTTTCAGGGCCTGCATGATCAACTCTTTCTCGAACGCCTCGAGGGTGTCATTCAGTGAAGCCCTCTCGGCCCTTTCACCAGCAGTGGTGGAAGTTGTTTGCCTTAACGAGTCGGGCGAAGTGCGTGAGGTGTTAGGGGTAATGGGGAGGTCTTCCGGCTGAATAATCGAACCGTCCGAGAGGAGAAAGGCCCTTTCTAGCGCATTTTCTAGCTCTCGGATATTGCCCGGCCAAGAATGGGCCAGTAGACAATCCTGAGCACTTCGGGAAAGGGACTTCTTGTGAGCGTTGTTTTTCTTTGCCACCCTCTCCAGGAAGTGATCGGCTAGAAAGGGGATATCTGATTTCCTCTCTCGCAGGGAAGGGATACTAATCGTAATCACGTTGATGCGGTAAAAGAGATCCTCCCGAAATCTTCCCTGCTCGACCTCCACGGGCAGATTTTTATTGGTAGCCGCTATGATCCTGACGTCTACTTTTCTTACCTGCTCTCCCCCAACAGGTGTGAACTCCTTCTCTTGCAGTACCCGAAGGACCTTGGCCTGAGTGGAAGGGCTCATATCGCCTATCTCATCGAGAAAGATGGTGCCACCGTTTGCCAGCTCGAATTTTCCAGGTTTTTTTCGAATCGCACCGGTAAAGGCCCCCTTCTCGTGCCCGAAGAGTTCACTTTCCAACAGGCCTTCGGGTATCGCCGTGCAATTAAGCTTGATGAGGGGTTTATCTTTACGTTGGCTCAGATGATGAAGGGCTTCTGCTATCAGCTCTTTACCGGTGCCGCTCTCTCCCGTCAGAAGGACCGTCGCGCCCGTGTTCGCGACTTTGGCAACCAAGTCCAGGACCTGGGCGAGCTCGTCGCTCTTTCCTATTATTTCCGGTAGATCCACCGATCTGACCGTCTGTTCGGCAAAAGTAATAATTGCACCGAGAAGCTCTCGCGGCTGCCGCTTGAGCTTCAGGGGAGATACTTTGACAGAGAGGAAGACCTCTTTCCCGGAAGGAGAGCAAAAGGGGACCCGGTTGTGGACTCTCTCTTCTTGCTCTCTGAGTACACTCTCGGTAATGCGAAGCAGGACGCTATTAGCAAGTGTCGAGCCCCAGAGATCGCTGATGCTCTTCTGGCGTGCAGCGGCAAGAGAGATCTCTAGCGTTTCCTGGGCCCTCAGGTTCATACCGGCTATTTTCCCTTCAGTATCCAGCGCCACAATCCCTTCATGGATGTTATCGAGCATTTCTCTGGCTTGGACGAGTTCGATAAAAGAGAGATAGGCCTGGTCGAAGAGGGTAGAAAGGGCCCGAACCTCGTTAGCTGCTTCGACAGGATGAGGTTGCGTTTCTACGAACTCGATCATCTTCTGGGCATCGAGAATAGCCTTTCTAACGGGTCTAATGATACTATACGCCATCAAGGCGCCAAGAAAACCGGCAATGAGGGATGATCCTACAATCCAGAGTCGCAAGATGAGCAGAGCCTTGATGCTGGGCGTGGGAGGATGAAGAAAGTGTTGGGTAAGGCCCATGGCAAAAAGACCTACGCTAAGGGAGACAAGAATAAATACTACAGGGATGACGATGATAAGACGCAGACTTAAGCGCTCTCTTGGTGAATGGCCAGGGATGATTTTCTTATTTTTGTTCACCGCTCTCCTAATCTTCAGGGCATAAAACACCATCTCAGCAGTAAATTCAGTTCATCCTACAATATAACTCGTTTATAAAATAATTGCATTTTCTCCAAGACGCCAGTATAATAGCGCTGTTACGGGGGTGTCAATATTTGCTAACAGCGAGGATAGGTTGGCAAAAAGCGATTGCCTCGCTCATTAGGTCAAGTGTGTGTGATGGATAGTCCGCTGGGGAGGAAAAGGCAGGCAGCAGCACATGATTAAGGAAGAGGCGATAAGAAGGAATCCATCAGGGGAAAGATATGAGTTGGCTGAAAGGACAGGCTTCGGTAGGCTTGCAGTTGAGTCGGGGCTCATCACGCAAAAGCAGTTGGAATCCGCACTCACCGAGCAAGAAAAGACAGGTAAACTCCTTCCCGATCTCCTCCAGGAACTCTACGGTCTGAAAGCAGAAACTGTCCAATTTCTACAGGCCGAAAATGCGGGTATAAGGACGGTCGATCTTGCACTCATAAGGATAGATCAAGAGGCGTTGAAAAAAGTTCCCCTTCAGTTTGCTCTGGAGCACAAACTTCTCCCTATCTCTCTCAACCAGAATCGGCTCACGGTGGCCATGGCCAACCCATTTGAGCTTGCCAGCCTCGACGAGCTCCAGTTCATGACCCGGCTCTATACTGATACCCGCTTTGCACCCGAATCAAAAATCGTCGAGGCCATTCAGAAACACTACAGATCAGCAGTCGATGAGTCTGCCCCAGCAGGGGATAAAAAAGAAGAAAAGGAGAGCTACGCGGGGATTCAGGAAGGAGAGGAGACCATAGGGCCGCAGGTGATTCGGCTGGTTAGTGCGTTAGTTAGTCGTGCTTTACGGGAAGGAGCAACGGATATTCACGTTGAACCTGAAAAAGACAGCTTGAAGGTGCGCTTCCGAATCGATGGGATTCTTTATGTTCGTCCTGTAATAGATAAGGCCCTCATGCCGGCAGTCATCACCCGTATTAAGATCATGGCGATTATTGACATCTCGGAGAGTCGCCTTCCTCAAGACGGTCGCTTCAGTTTTGAGAGCGATGGAAAGACCTATGACTTCCGGGTCTCTACTTTCCCTACAATTCACGGAGAAAAAGTTGTTCTCAGAATCCTGGACAAAGAGCACGTGATCATGGGTCTGGAACAACTGGGCTTTTCTCCATCTGCCCTGACCATTTTTAAGAAGAGTGTCGCGAGACCTAACGGGATAATATTGGTTACAGGACCTACGGGATCGGGGAAAACGACAACCCTTTATTCTACTCTGAACTATGTGAACTCTGCTGAAAGAAACATCATGACCCTTGAGGATCCGGTGGAATACGAGATTCCTCTTATCCAGCAGTCTCAAATTAACCTCAAGGCTGGACTCACCTTCGCCTCTGGATTGAGGGCGATGCTGCGTCAGGATCCTGACGTTATTCTTGTGGGGGAAATGCGAGATGCGGAGACCGCGGATGTTTCAATCCGTGCTGCCTTAACAGGCCATCTTGTCTTTAGCACTCTCCATACGAATGACGCCGTAGGTGCCGTTCCCAGGTTGTTGGACATGGGGGTCGACCCATCTTTGATGGCCTCTAGCTTTGTTGCCATCATTGCGCAGAGGTTGGTGAGGAAGGTTTGTTCCTATTGCAAGGAAACAAGAGAGGTTGATAAATCCCTGCAGCAGCTAGCTGGAATAAACCGTGAATTGGGGGGAAACACTTTTTATAAAGGGAGAGGGTGCACCCGGTGTTACGATTCCGGATACCGCGGGAGAGTCGGAATTTTTGAAATTCTTCCTGTTTCTCCGGCCATCGCCCAGATGATAACTCAGCGTAGTTCTTCTCAGGAAATTCTGGAAAGGGCGAGAGTAGAAGGCATGACGACGATGATGGAAGATGGCGTAGAAAAGGTCATGCAGGGCATTACGACGGTCGAGGAGCTTGCCCGTGTTACCTATTCCGTATGAGACGCTAATTGCCAATCGTCAGTCGTCAACGAAAATGTGTAGTGGTGGGGTGGTAAGGGCGAATGACTGATGCCTATTAACACTTGACCGTTCAAAAAGATGCCGCGCTATACGTACCAAGCCAGGAACCGGGCGGGAGAGAAAGTCAATGGGCTGATGCTTGCCGAGGATGAGGAACAGCTTGCTATAACCCTGCGCGGGATGGACCTCTATCTGATAAGTGGCAAGCCAGAGAAGGCCTCGACCCCCATCTATATAACTCGTCCGGTCAAGAGGAGGGAGTTGATCAATTTCACAGTCCATCTGGTTACTGCAATAAGTGCTGGGATTCCAATCCTTCAGGCCTTTGAGGATCTTGAGGTTCAGACTACGAACCGCGTGTTGAAAAAGGCTGTCCAGGCTATCATGGAAGATCTGCGAGGTGGCGCCCACCTCTCGGTTGCACTTTCACGCTACCCCTATATCTTCGATCAGGTCTATACCAGCGTGATTAAAGCAGGAGAAACAAGTGGAAGCCTCGATAAGGTTCTTGAGCATCTCCTTCGGTATCTCGAGTGGCAAGACGCATTGGCCTCTGAGATCAAACGGGCAACTATTTATCCTACAATTGTGTTTTTGTCAGTGTTGCTTGTCATAGGGCTCCTTTTGGGGTTTGTCTTCCCTCGCATACTTCCGGTGTTGCTAAAGCTTGATGTGGAGTTACCTCTCATTACGCGTATCGTCATTGCGGCGGGAAATTTCGTGCATAATAGTTGGTATATTATCCTGTTGGCGGCAGTGAGTTTCTTTGTCCTTGTTCGTCTCCTTAATGCGAGAGAATCTGGACGCTTCATCGTGGATGCGGTCAAGCTGAGGCTTCCAGTGGTCGGGACACTTTTGGAAATGATCTGTCTTTCCCGTTTCGCTCATCACCTCGGAACTCTAATGGGAGCGGGAATTGATATCACTCAAACTCTCTCCATTACAGAGCGTGTTGTAGGAAACGCTGTCATTGCCCAGGCGGTCCGAGAGACAAAGGAGAAAGTCATACAAGGCGTTTCGCTCTGGCGCTCCCTCCAAGACACAGGGGTCTTTCCCCCAATGGTTACACGCATGGTTTTTGTTGGAGAGAGTACGGGCACAATGGATACCAGCTTGGCAAGGGTTACGGCATATTTCGATCGAGAAATCCCTGCCAAGGTCAAGAGGGTTTTTGCAATTTTGGAGCCCACGATCATCATTCTCCTTGCGGTCATTGTTTTGACAATCGCGCTCTCTGTTTTTATCCCATTATACGGCGCCTTAGGAAAGATTGGTCGGAGATAGGAATGGCCTTGGGTAAAGCAGGCATTTTGGGGATCGAGATGGGGTCCGGCTGCCTTCGTCTCGTTTGCGGTGATGTTTCGGGCTCTTCACTCCGAATAGTCGATTTTGCCGCAGAGGATGTACTGATCGCCAATGCTGAGAACGTTGCTCAGCAGTTGGAGACGCTCATTTCGCGAAGAGATTTTCGGTCCATCCCAGCCGCCCTCACCCTTTCTGGTCCTGGAGTCGTGCACCGGCTGCTGGAGTTTCCGATCATGCCCTTGAAGGAGCTGGGTGTGGTTGTGGAGAGAGAGATACGGACTTTCGGGGGAGGCGATCAGAAGGATGTCGCCTTTGACTGGGAGGTGACTGAAGAGACTGTGTCGAGAAATCTCAATCAACTCCAGGTATTGGTTGCGATTGCCCCTAGGTCTCAAGTTGATGAGGCGCGGCAGCTTCTGGATCAGTGCCGCCTTAAGCTGGCCCTGATCACCACGGTCCCTGTCTCGTTGCTCCGTGCTCTAAAATATATTGAAGGGGGAGAGCACGGGCTACGTATTTTCCTTTATCTAGATGGCCAGCGAGGGTATCTCCTGGGGGTTAAAGACGGAGTGTGGAGCTTCTATCGGGAATTTTCCATCATGACATCAGGGGGAGAAGTAGACGCTATTGTCGGGGAGGCTACGAGGGAGGCCAATCGGGCCCTCCTCTACTTCAGACAGCACTTTCGGGAGGGGCGTGCGATAGAGTTTCTCCTGGGTGGAGAAAAGGGATTGGAAGAGCTTAAGGCGCGCCTGCAGAGGGAGATAAAGACTGAAGGAGTGATTGCCCACCCAGGTCGAGGCCTGGATCTGGAGCCCTTAAAAGAGCGGGCCGAGATTTTTCGAGATCTCTTTTCGTCGTTTGTAATTCCGCTTGGTCTTGTGGCTGCCGCCTATGTAAAAACAGGAATCAATCTTGTTCCCAAAGAAGCACAGACAACGGTGACCAGATGGCCCAGGATGAATGTGTCTTTTGTCCGGCGGCCTGTTTCTGTGATGCTGATTCTGTTGGTCCTAATCGGTTTTCATCTATTCTTGGTTCGAACGGGGCGGTCATACGAGAGACTTTTGGGAGAGAGGACTGCCTTGTACGGTCAATGGCTTCCTGCCATTCGGGCAGCTCAAGAAAGTCGGCCGCTACACGAAAGCCAAAAACTCCTGGAACAGTATCTAGGTTCGAAAGCGATCGGCGAGCCGTCATGGGTTGATATATTCAAGACCTTGAGTGGTCTTGTTCCTCCAGGTTTGGTCCTTCATTCCTTGGGCGTTCGAAAAGATAAAGAAGATTGGTTTATCGTTCTGAAAGGGGAGGTCGTCGCGACCGACGGGTATATCGCACAGGTTGCCTTTAACCGCTTTTACCGGGGTCTCAAAAGCTCCCTCCACATGGAAGAGATCGAGTTGCTTCCTCTTGATATCTCGATTGTTAAAGTGGCTCCTGTCGGAGTGTCCGCTAACCTCCAGGGAGAAGGGGTGAAGATCAAGAAAACCAGGGTTCAGTTTGAAGTTCGTGGACAGGTGAAAGGGATATGAGTGGCTTGGCAAGGTTATCATAGTGGACGGCTTGTGAGGTCTCCGTTTTTCGCTGCCACAATAGGCGTTGTGGCGATAGCCCTGTTCGTCTTTTGGGGCTTCAAAATTCAGAATATTCAGGCCATCAAGCGGGAGATTGCCCAGTTGGAGGCAAAGCTTGCCTCTGGACAGGAACTCTGGCGGCAGTTCCCCCCGCTAGGGCCCGGGGAGAAAAGGGAATTTCAAGAGGCGCAGAAACGGCTCATTCGGAAGTTGCCCGAGGATAAGGACCTTCCCTCGCTGCTTCAGGAAGTCAGTCGTCTCGCTCAAGAGTACAACCTGTTGGATGTTTCTTTTAAAACGGGCGATACGGCTGGTTCATCTGGGAAGTCTTCTGTGGTGGCGGCTACAACCGCAACACCCAAGGTAAACACAGCCGATGATTCCAAGGTTGTAGGCTCTTTTCCCATTCAAGTGTCGTTTTCTGGGGACTACAAGGAGATCGCTTACTTTCTAGAAGCACTAAAGGGCCTCCCGCGGCTGGTGAGGACACAGTCACTGCAGGTGCAAAGAGATGTGCCGTTAGTTCGGGCAGAGGTTACCTTGCGGGCCTATTACAAAAAGGGAGAGTTGCTTGCGATAGGAAAATGAACAGGGAGAAGTGGCCGCTTCTGATCTTTATTTTTACGGGTCTAGGAATTTGTTACCTAAGCCCCATAGCGGCGGGTCAGCTTGTCGAAAAGAAAAGTCCGTCCAGGGAGACCAGACTTCTAACGCCACAGCCTGCCGTGGAGGGAGCGATTGCCAGGATGTCGCCGGAGGTTAAGGCCCTAGAACAGGTGGTTGATGAACTACCCCGGTGGGGTCGCAATCCGTTTCTCACCGAGGAGGAAGAGGCGAGGGCAGGGGAGATTAAGGTCGAGGGGCTAAAGGTCCAGGGCATTATTGTAGGGCTCCCGAGGTCGGTGGCAACCCTTGACGGGCAGACAGTGATGGTGGGTGAAAAGATCGGTGAGGAGACGGTCGTGCAGATCCGTGAGAATGCCGTGGTCCTGGAGAGGGGTGGGCGCAAGAGGATAATCAAGATAAGGGAGCCATCTATATCTATTCAAGCTATGGATGAGGAGAAATGAAAAGGGAAAATGCTTTAGATACCGGGTGGGTCTCTTTGGTGGGAGGGCTGATTGCCGCTGGCCTTCTCACGCAAATGGGGTGTGCACCCGTGAAGGCCCCCGCGCCCAGCGGTCTGACTCCTCCAAAAACTGCGCCTGCGCGCGCGATGAAGCCTCCTAAAAAAGCCCTCCCTGGCCTGATCGTTACGGAGGTCGAGGGGAAGAGGGAACCGCAGAGGCTCTACAGCTTTTCGCTCCGTGATGCGGATATTCGTGAAGTGCTGCTGGCTATTTCCAAACAGACAAGCTTCAATGTTGTGGTGGATCCTGATGTCCAGGGCAGTGTCACTGTGGATCTCAAGAATGTCACTCTGAGCGACGCCCTGGATACGCTCACGGATTTGTTGAATCTCAGCTATAAGGTTAAAAGAAATCTGATCCGGGTTTCCATACCAAAGCCGGAAACAAGGATCTTCTCTCTTCAGTACGTTAATCTTATCCGCACAGGGAGCTCTACCACATCGGCCCAGATCGGCGCCGGAGGGACTGTTGCAGGTGGGGCTACAGGATCATCCACGGTGAGCACAACAACCTCCACCGATTTGTGGACTAATATTGAAACCGGCTTGGGGGAATTGCTCTCTCCGGAGGGGCAGGTGGTCGTGGAAAAGCAGAGCGGCAATATCCTGGTGACCGATCTCCCTAAGGTCTTGGACCGTGTGGCGAGCTTTCTGGAGGCCATTGAGGGCTCCGTTCAACGTCAGGTGCTGATCGAGGCAAGGATTGTCGAGGTAATCCTTACAGGAGATTATCGCTTCGGTATTGATTGGGGGGCCATTGCCAAGGCAGGCGCTCTGAAAGGAGCCTCTATCTTTTCTCCGGATAAGATTTTTGGGCAGGATCTGGCGCCTAATGTGGTCGGAGGATTTCAGATTGGTGTCTCGAGTGCCGACTTTGCCACTCTATTGAGCGTCCTAGAAAAACAAGGAGAGGTTAATGTCCTTTCAAGCCCCAGGTTAGCCACCCTAAATAACCAGACCGCTGTGATTCGCTCCGCGACCGACGAGGTCTTTTTTGAAACCCGTATTGAAGAGACTGTTCTGGCCGGAGGTGGTATCCGGGAAACGAGGACAAGCACTGCCCGAACAGTGACCATAGGGGTTGTGCTATCCATTACACCGCAGATTGGCCCTGATGGGTCCGTAACTCTCCATGTTCGACCTACAGTGACAGAAAAAACTGGAGTGGCAACATCGCCCGAAGGAGACACCTTTCCCATTCTCGATGTCCGAGAGGCCGATATGGTCGTACGTGTCAGGGAGGGTCAGGTGATTGTTATTGGTGGTTTGATGCAGGAGAGAAAAAGCGACGATGAAAGCAAGATTCCCTTTCTTGGAGATCTACCCATTATCGGTCGTCTCTTCCGCTCAACGGCCCAGGAGCGTAAAAAATCTGAACTTTTGGTTCTATTACGCACGACCGTTTTAGTCGGCAAGAAAGTCGATGATATCGCAGCTAGAGAGCTAGACAGGTTGAAGAGAGTCAGGGGGAGTTCTCCGTGGTAGGGCTGGGTGGCGGAGAGATTTTTGCCGTGGTGTGAAAAACCATGTATGAGGAATTTTACGGCCTTAAAGAAAAGCCCTTTAACCTGACACCGGATCCGCGCTTTTTCTTCTTGAGCGAGAACCACCGAGAGGCCTTTGAGCATCTACTTTACGGGATTAGAGAAAAAGAGGGTTTTATTCTGTTAACTGGAGAGGTAGGAACCGGAAAAACAACTCTCTGTCGTGCCCTCTTAAACAAATTCGGATCAAATGCAACTGACAGCGCTCTTATATTTAATCCGATGTTGTCAGAGCAGGAGCTCCTACAATGCATCCTCAGCGACTTCGGGGTTCAGAGCAGTGCGACGACCAAAAAAGAGCTTCTGGACGAGCTCAATCAGTTCCTCCTACGCCAACAAACGCTTAATCGGAACTCGGTCCTGATCATCGATGAGGCGCAGAATCTGGCCCTTCCTGTCTTGGAAGAGATCAGGATCCTGTCGAATCTCGAAACGGAGAAAGAGAAGCTCTTGCAGATTATATTGATCGGTCAGATCGAATTGAAGGAGAAGCTTTCCCTGCCTCGGCTGAGGCAGCTCAATCAGAGGATCTCTATACGCTACCATTTGCGACCCCTGGGAAGCGATGAGATCCCGCGCTATGTCCAGCACCGACTCATGGTTGCGGGCTCAGCGGGGGATGTGAAATTTACCTCCGGGGCAGTCCAGGAGATTAGCCGCTACTCCCATGGGATTCCCCGCCTTATTAACCTTGCCTCTGACCGCGCCTTGCTGGCAGGCTATGCGGAGCAGAGCAGAGAGATTCACCGCAGGATCGTTGTCAAAGGCTTGAAGAGCCTCGAAGGCGAAGAGACCTCTGTGCCGCGCGGTGGATTGAGACGAAGGTTGGGGCTGGGATTGGGTGGCCTGCTGGTCTTCTTTGTGGGTATTCTGGTTGGAACACTATTTCTCGACTCTGGGAGTGCCCCGTTCAGGGGGATCTTTGGCTTCAATCATTCGCGATCTTTGGTGGAGGTCCCAGGCCAATTGGGGGCGGCCAAGGAAACCCCCTTCTACACAATTCAGCTTGGCTCATATGAAGCAAAGGCTGAAGCCATGAAGGTTGCTCAGAGGGTCAAGGCCACCGGTTACCCTATATTTCTTGCCCAGGACGATAAGTCTGATGGCTCCGGTCTTCACCGCCTCTATCTGGGGAGGTTTACACTGAAGGCAGAGGCCGAGAAAGTGGCAGAGACATTTAAAAAGGCGGGAAGTTTTTCTGAAGTTACGGTACTGCTAACCCCTTTGATCGCGCTACCGATAAAACGTAACAATGAGTTTAATTACTGAGGCATTGAAAAAGGCTCAGTCCGGCAAGCTGGCTAGGCGCTACCTAAGCTCTGAGCCATCCGGTGTATTGCCTGTAGCAAGGGAGGGCCAAGGCGCCGGCTGGAGTGTATCCCCTGCCTCCATTTTGGATCGGATTCAGCCGTCGGCAACATTATGGGTTGGCTTGGGCTCCGGGATAGCACTTTTCGTGGTGCTTTTTGCATACTTTTTCTATGGCGGTGGGACAAAGGGGATAAAAGGAACAAAGAGGATAGAGTTTGCTATGAATAGGAAACCGGCCGAGTTGATCGTTGAGGCGCCGCCGACGGTTTCCGTTGTGGAACCGCCTGTGTCTGTTGGGGAGGGTTCTCTGGCTGACAAGTCTCCAGGATCCATGGCAAAGCGCGGCGCTTTAATCCTGCCAGGCCGACGGGGACAGGAACTAACTGGGTCCACTGTCAAAACAGACAAGACTGGGTTTGAGTCTTCCACAAAGTCAGGGGTAGTTGCCAGCATGGATGAAGTCTCAGAGGTGTCGGTGGTATCAGAACTGTCGGACGAGGTGCGCTACCGTTTCAATCTTGCCCTCTTCTATCAAGAGGAAAAAAACTTTCCCCAGGCAAAAAGAGAATATGAAAAGGTAGTCCAGATGTGGCCACTGTATGCAGAGGCGCATAATAATCTAGCGGTAGTATATAAGGAGTTGGGGTTGCACGATCAGGGCATTGATCATCTCAAGAAGGCCCTATCCCTGAACTCTGACTACACTCGCGCCTACCATAACCTGGGCGCGATTTACCAGCTAAAAGGAGATTTAAAGCGGGCTAAGAAATACTATCAGAAGGCCCTATCCGTGGATCGAAATTACTTGAGCTCTTATAACAATTTAGGTTTAGTTTACCGCGATGAAAAGCGGCTCCATAAAGCCCGTGAGATTTTAGAAAAGGCATTGGCCATCAACCCCAGCTTTTCTCAAACCAATTATAATCTGGCTTTGGTTCTGGAGGAGTTGGGTGAACTCGAACAGTCACGATTCCACTATCGAAAATTTGTTGACCTAGCGGGTGAGGAAAACCGCAGCCTTGTGGAAAGAGTTGAGGACCACCTCCGGGAGATCGAGGCGGGGTTGTGAATGGCAAATCTTATTGATTCAATGTAAACCCCGCCTCTTGAGGCGGACACAAAGCCGATGGGGTTTCCAAAGGGGAGAAGCGGTAGCTCTCCCCTTTGGTCGAACATGGGGATTTAAACCCGCCAGCTACGGGCACTTGGGTCGTACGAAAGAGGCGCGGGACGAATGGGCAGAGGTGCTTAGGATAAATCCCGATTATTCTCTGGAACACAGGCGGCGCGTGCTGCCCTTCAAGAACCCTGACGATTTCGATAAGATTATGAACGGCCTGCGCAAAGCGGGAGTGCCGGAGTAAATACGGCATGTTCGTGGGCTTCAGCGGAATACCGGCGTATTATTTTACCCCAGGCGCATTTATGCGACGCTTTAATTGAGTCCTAGCCAGATTCACGATTTGGTCAATTCTCTTAGAGCCCGGACCCGCCCTGGGT
>JACZXR010000021.1 GCA_022571535.1 Deltaproteobacteria bacterium
GTAAATGATTTGCAAGGCAAGGGTTGTCTGGTTCTTATCTGCCCCAGCGTTGCCTTCAAAGAAAACTTTTCTGTTGGACCAGTCCTGGCGAACTTCCAGTCGTTCTAACAGCTGGGCGGTAGAGTTGTACGCACCAGTGAGCGTCAGCTCGCCTACGCTAACATCCGCGTGAGTCCCTGCAATATCGCCTCCTATTCGCGCACCATCGCTATCTCGGAAAACTCTCCCCTGAAGGCTGTACTGAACCGGTCCGTCCAGCTGTAAGAGGCTATTCCTGCCACCCCTTGCCATGAGTCATCACGTAAACTGGGTGTTACCTCCTCCTTGTGATCAAATAGTCAAGACCGCCTAGAATGAGTACGAGATACTCATACCCCCATAGATGTCAGTGATCTGGTCTGGGAGCACATCGGTGTCAACGCTATTCGTGTATTTGAGAAACGCTCCTAGGGACAGACTATCTGTAACCGAGTACGAACCCGTCAAAGATAAATTATAGTCAAAAAAGCCGCCCTCCGTGCCACCCGCCGATACTGCAAAGTCTTTGTCCGCTGCCCCGAGAGCTGCACCGACCTCAAATGAAAGCTTTTCATCAACCGGAATGGAGTACGCGATACTGGCGTTTCCATAGACTCCCTTAACCTCATCTACGTCAAAGTACACCGATATGCCGGTAGAAAGCCCTTTTAAAAGCTCTTTTCCCACGCTGAAGTAGACCTCTCCCGTGTTTAGTGCTCCCGCGTTAGGGAACAAGTAATCAATATACCCCACGGAGAGATCAAACAATTCTATGGGCACGTTGTAGTAGACGGTCAGGTCGACCTCGGAGAATTCTGCGCCTTCGACCGCGCCGTCGAAATCACCGAGATCGAAGTTTCCCCATACATTTACGCCAAGTCCAATGGCGTGGGAGACGTCGAGAGATGGTTGGATAACCCCTTCATCGTTAAATGTGATTCCGCGCCAAACATAGGCATTTGAGATGTCTGCACCGAGTGAAACATCAACATTGGCCGGATAAGCCGCGTTCAGGGTCAAAAAAGTTGCCGCAAAGAAACACATTAATCCAAAAATTCCTCTTTTCACTGTTCTTCCTCCCTTGCTAATTAAGTTAACGATAAATGTAAAATAGTTCCTTAAAAACAATTTCGTTATGATCTATATGAAAGACCCTCAAACTGATATCATCATCGCCACCAAAACCTGGGCGGTTGGAACTTCATGGTTAGCTGGTATCGAGAAAGCCACTAATGCTTATCCCTAAAGGCCTTTTCTATGGTCGATTTCCCTTCCTGGACCTTTTTATCCAAGAGCCCAACGCTACCGTCCAGACTCAGCCATCCCGGGCCAAGTCTCTCCTTCTCCTGGGCATGGAGAGGTATGTTAAAGATAAGAAGAGCAGCCAGGAGTAAAATTGATCCGATGATTTTGGGCAACATCTTATTTGTTATCTCCTTGTCAAGACTTCTCGTTCTCAGCTGCTAGGCGACCATGGGCTAAGGCCCCACTGGCATAGCTGATGCGCTCGCCAGGAAGGCTTTCAACAGGTGACTGAAACTCCGGGTAGGCCGTGATCCCATGCTCACCTATGTCCAGCCCTGCCCGTTCCTCATCAGGAGGAACACGAATGCCCATAGTTGCCTTAAGCAACCCCCAACCGATGAGCGAGGCAGAGAATATAAAAGCTCCTACAGCGGCAACTCCAACCAGTTGGGCAAAGAAGAGTTTGAGCCCACCGCCAAAAAAAAGACCGTTACCTGTCGTACCGGGCATAAACTGATCCTGGGCAAAGAGTCCCAAAGCAAGTGTCCCCCAAATGCCGCAGATTAAATGGGCAGAGATGGCTCCAACTGGGTCGTCGACACGGATGCGATCAAAAAAGAGGACGGAGAGGACCACGAGAACTCCTGCTACCAGGCCAATAAATATAGAGCTCCCGACGCTCACAAATGCGCACGGTGCGGTTATCGCCACCAGACCAGCGATGCCCCCGTTCAGGGCCATGGTGAGGTCCGGCTTACCAAGGACGACCCATGCGAAAAAAGTAGCGGCCACTACCCCAGCCGCCGCAGCTGTATTGGTGGTGACTGCGATGTGACCAATGGACCCCCAATCGGCGGCCATGGTGCTGCCTGGATTAAAACCAAACCAGCCAAACCAGAGCACAAAGACTCCGATTGTGGCCGAGGTGATGCTGTGGCCTGGAATTGGGTTGATCCTACCCTCCTTCGTGTATTTTCCAAGACGAGGCCCGAGCATTATAGCCCCGGCCAGTGCTGCCCAGCCCCCAACGGAATGGACAACTGTGGAGCCTGCAAAATCCCACATGCCCAAATTTGCCAGCCAGCCTCCACCCCAAATCCAATGCCCGGTGATCGGATACAGGACAGCACCCATGAGGATGGAGAAAAGTATAAAGGCGCCAAATTTTATCCTCTCCGCCACGGCTCCGGAGATGATGGTGGCGGCAGTAGCGGTAAAGACCACCTGGAAAAGGAACTTGGCCTCCAGGGGGATGCCTGTCCAGGAGATCGCGCTATAAACACCTTTGTACGCCTCCCCAGTAGCAGGGCTATTATCTGCCCCGCCCAACAACCACAGGCCTTGCGTTCCCATAAATGTGTTTCCATCACCAAACATAAGCCCCCATCCCAACATCAGGAATGAAAGAGAAGTAAGCGCAAAGACAATGAAGTTCTTGGAGAGGATGTTCACGGCGTTCTTGGCCCGGCAGAAACCTGACTCCAACATGGCAAATCCCAGACCCATGAACATGACCAGAAAGGCGGCAATCAGGGTCCAGGCTGTATCCAAATTGACCTTGGCGCTGTTGAACTGATCCAGAAGATTCTGGGTGAAAGGCACAAGGGCAACCCCTGTTTCCACATTAAGGGCGGTCTGTGGTGATCCCTCTTGTGCTAGAATTGACTTTGCGAGCAAAACTCCTGCAAGAAGCAGAACCAGAAATGCAAAAACCTTCAGTTGCCTCCAGCGATCCATTTGGTCCTCCTCATTTATAGTTGATCTTTTTGTTAATTACCTTGGAGTTGGAAATTGGATTTTTATAGGGCAAGGGCCGTGCCACGAACTAGCAAGCGGCCTATTGCACTAGAATCCTTAAGTTATTTGAAGGTGACAGGGAGAGGAGGAGGTGTCCCCGTCTTGATTTTGCCTATTTTTTAATCTTTGATTGGCTAAAATTTAGGCAAGGAGAAGAGACTGGAAATGAGGCACACCCTGAGGGCAACTGTTTTTTTATTGGAACTCGGCGGGAAGGGCGAAATGAACATTCTCTTCCACAAAACCTATGCTGGTGACCTCAGCTCCGCGTTGTTTAAAATAGTCTACCGTCTCCTGGACCAACCGCTCGGGTGCGGATGCCCCCGATGTGATACCCACTCGCTCTATACCTTCCAGCCACGCGGGGTCGATCTCATGGAAGTCATTGACCAGGTAGGCCGATGTCCCTAAGGAACGAGCTACCCGGCAGAGCTGATAGGAGTTTTCGCTGTTGTGAGAGCCGATGACTAAGACCAAGTCCACCTCGCGAGCTAGTTCTTTAACGGCGTCCTGACGATTCTGGGTCGCGTAGCAAATATCCTCTTTGGATGGCGTGATCATCTTGGGGAATCTTTGGCGCAGGGCTTCGATGATCTCCCTTGTGTCATCGAGGCTGAGGGTGGTTTGGGTCAGCACAACGACCCTTTCCGAATCAGCCGCGCTAACCTGTTGAGCTTCCTCTGTGTTGGCGACGATCTGGATGTGCTCGGAGGCCTCGCCGCTAGTGCCCACGATCTCGTCATGGTCTCGGTGTCCGATTAGGAAGATCGAGTACCCTTCGGCGGCAAACCTGCGTACCTCGCGGTGAACCTTCTCCACCAGAGGACAGGTGGCGTCAATGATAATCTGGAGCTGTCTCTTTTTCGCCTGTTCCCGGACTGATGGGGAAATCCCGTGGGCGCTGAAGATCAGTTTTGCCCCCTTTGGGACGTCGTCCACGGATTGGACAAACCTTACCCCCTGCCGGTTCAGATCATCCACAACGGTTCGATTGTGCACAATCTCGTGGAAGACATAGAGCGGAGGGCCGTATTTTCTAAGGGCCCGTTCGACTGTCACGACAGCCATCTCCACTCCGGCGCAAAAGCCTCGAGGTTGAGCCAGCACGATTTTTTTGATGGTCACAGTAGAGCCTCAGTTTTTTAAGTCTGGAGGATCAAATGGGTTGTGTCAAGCTGAGGGAGGGTGTCTCTTGGCGGGGATAGCGATTTGGAATTCAGCGCGTTTTCGCAGTATGGTGGAGAGCCGTGAGTACTCCAATCTGGACACCGTCGCCCTCTCGCATAGGACAGGCCAACATGACCCGTTTCCTGGACTATGTGAAAAAGAACTACGAGCCGGGAGTCATTGATTATCCTTCGTTATATGGCTGGTCGATCAGGCATCCAGAGTCCTTCTGGCCAGCCGTCTGGGAGTTTTGTGGGATCAGGGCGTCCCGGCTTTGGGATTCGGTCTTGGAAGACGGTGACAAAATGCCAGGCACTCGGTGGTTTACTGGAAGCATGCTGAATTTTGCAGAGAATTTGCTGCGCAGACGTGATGACAAACAAGCCTTGGTGTTCTGGGGAGAAGATAAGAAAAAGACCACGCTGTCCTACGCCGAGCTCTGGGACCGGGTCGCCGGGCTCGCTTACGCAATGAGGGATTCAGGTGTGACCATTGGCGACCGGGTAGCAGCATTCATGCCCAACATGCCCGAGACCGTGATCGCAATGCTGGCCACCACCAGCATTGGTGCCATCTGGTCGTCCTGTTCCCCCGATTTCGGCATCAATGGGGTATTGGACCGATTCGGGCAGATAAAGCCGAAAATTCTCTTCACTGCGGACGGCTATTTCTACAAAGGTAAGGCCATAGATTCACTCAGGCGACTAGAAGGCATCCTGGGCGAGTTGCCGGACTTGCAGAGGGTCATTGTGGTGCCTTACGTGGAGAGGAATCCCGATATTTCAGCAATTGAAAAGAGTGTTTTGTATGCCGATTTTGCCAGGCGAGACAACCTTCTTGAAATCGACTTTGAACAATGCCCTTTCGACCATCCCATCTACATCCTGTATTCCTCGGGAACGACCGGAAAGCCCAAGTGCATTGTTCATGGAGCCGGGGGCACGCTGATACAGCATCTCAAGGAGCTGGTTTTGCACACTGACCTGAAGCCCGACGACCGGGTCTTTTACTTCACCACTTGCGGCTGGATGATGTGGAATTGGCTTGTGAGCAGCCTGGCGGTCGGTGCGACGGTACTCCTCTACGACGGCTCACCCTTTGATCCCTCCCCGGCCGTGTTGTTGGATTTCGCGGAGCAGGAAAGGATAACTGTATTCGGTACGAGTGCGAAGTATCTATCGACCATCGAAAAGGCGCAGATCAAGCCACGCAAGACCCATGCCCTTGCAAACTTGAGGGCTATACTCTCAACTGGGTCGCCGCTCTCGCCAGAATCTTATGATTATGTGTACAGAGATATTAAAGCGGATATCCAACTCTCTTCTATCTCCGGTGGGACTGACCTCATTTCCTGCTTTGCACTTGGCAACCCGATTCTTCCCGTGTTCAGGGGCGAGCTGCAGTGCCGCGGGCTGGGAATGGCGGTGGAGGTGTTCGACGAACGGGGTAAGCCGGTCCGGGGGGTAAAGGGGGAACTGGTGTGTACCGCACCGTTCCCATCCATGCCGGTATTTTTCTGGGAAGATCCTGAAGGCAAGAAATACCGAGCAGCCTATTTTGAGACTCATCCTGATGTCTGGGTCCATGGTGATTATGCTGAGCTCACGGAACACGAGGGCATGATCATCTACGGGCGCTCGGACACTGTCCTTAATCCAGGAGGTGTACGTATTGGCACAGCGGAAATTTACAGGCAGGTGGAGAAACTCCCAGAGGTATTGGAAAGCATCGCTGTGGATCAGGAGTGGAAGAACGACAAAAGGATCATTCTGTTTGTTAAACTCAGGGAGAACATTATCCTGGGTGATGAGCTGATCACTAAAATCAAGTCAACGATCCGAGAGAACACCACGCCGCGCCACGTGCCGGCCAAGGTGATTCAAGTTTATGATATCCCCTGTACCCTCAACAGCAAAATCGTGGAGATCGCCGTTCGTAATGTGATTCACGGCCGGCACATAGACAATGTCGAGGCCCTGTCTAATCTGGAGGCACTGGAGTTTTTCAGGGATCTGCCAGAACTGAAATCCAACTAGCCTCGATGCAACGAAATAACCAAGGCAGCTCCGTAGGCGAATGCAAAAACTGAGATTGCAAACCCTTATTGACAGCCTATTCTCCATGTGCTTTGATCGCCATTTTAGTTGCCTGCTTCACGGCGGTATCTATAGGTTGTGTCGTTAACTCAAAAAGGAGGGAGAATACCATGGGACAGAAAAAGAATAAGCCTGTTTCCAGGCGGGATTTCATCAAAACCGCGGGCACTGCCGCACTGGCGGTGGGAGTTGGGGCACACATCATTGTTCCTGGGCGCGCGAGCGCCCAGCAGAAGACGCTGAAGATCCTGCAGTGGAACCACTTTGTACCTGGGTATGACAAGTGGTTCCACAATACGTATATCAAGGAATGGGGAGAGAAAAATAACACCAAGGTGATTGTCGACAACATCGGGTTGGCCGGTCTCAACAGCCGTGCTGCCGCTGAGGTCTCCGCTCAGAAGGGGCATGATCTTTTCTTGTTTCTCTGGCCCGCACCTGTGTATGAAGATCAGGTGATCGACCATCGTGAGATCTATGAGGAATGCGAGCGCAAGTACGGTAAAGCGATCGATCTGGCCATCAGAAGCACTTATAACCCCAAGACAAAGAAATATTATGGCTTTTCCGATAGCTACGTCCCTGATCCGATCAATTACCGAAAGGATCTGTGGGATGACGTGGGGATGTTCCCGGACACCTGGGATGACATCCGGGTTGGTGGGGGCAAGATCAAAAAGAAGCACGGCATTCCGGTGGGCATCGGGCTTGCCTCCGAGATCGACACCAACATGGCACTGCGGGCCATCATGTACTCCTTCGGGTCCTCGGTGCATGACGCGGAAAGTAAACCGGTGCTCAAGTCGGAGAATACCCTCGAGGCCATTAAGTTCGTGAAGGCCCTCCACAAAGAGGCGATGACCGACGAGGTCTTCACGTGGGATGCCTCATCGAACAACCGTTTTATGCTGTCCGGCAAGGGCTCGTTGGCCCTGAACGCAATTTCCATAACGCGCACTGGTGAAAATAAGAAGATCCCGGTGACTGATAACATCTGGTTGGCGAAGGCCGCTAAAGGGCCCGTGCGCCGCATCGGGCTTGAGCACGTCATGGACGTCTATGTCATCTGGAAGTTCGCTGAGAACATCGAAGGGGCCAAGCAGTTCCTGATTGACTACGTTGGCAACTTTCGGAGTGGTTTCCTGGCGAGTGAGTTCTACAACTTTCCTTGCTTCCCCAAGACGGTGCCGGATTTTAAGACTCTGATCTCCAAAGACTCTAAAGCCAAACCGCCCGATAAGTACAAAGTCCTCGAGGATGTTCTGGACTGGGCGACCAACGTGGGCTACCCTGGCTACGCCAATGCCGCTATTGATGAGGTGTTCAGTACCTGGGTCATCTCCACCATGTTTGCTCAGGCCGCCGCCGGCAAGATGACGCCTAAAGACGCGCTCAATCAGGCTGACAAGGAGGTAAGGCGCATCTTTAAGAAGTGGAGAGACAGGGGCAAGATATAGAGCACTGCTGTTGCCAACGTTGTGGTGTGTTTGTAGGCAGGAGGCTCCGCCCGGTGGGGCCTCTTGCTGTGTTTGGCGTCACAGGAACATGATCCTAGATGGCCATAGTAGAAGCACGAAACATCAGAAAATATTTCGGTGAGGTCCGGGCCGTAGACGGTGTAAACCTTGCCACCAGGGAAGGGGAATTCCTGGTCCTTTTGGGACCCTCTGGGTGCGGCAAGACCACCCTCTTACGCATGATAGCTGGCTTGGAAAAGCCCAGCGCCGGCGAGATTGTCATCGGGGCGCAAGTGGTCAATTCATTGCCCCCACGCGCCCGGAAAATCGCTATGGTCTTCCAGAGCTACGCCCTGTACCCCCATATGAGGGTGTTCAACAATATTGCCTTTCCTTTGAAGGCCCAGGGGGTTCCAAAGAAAGCCCGTAAGGAAAAGGTAGAATGGGCCGCTGCGATGTTTGGCATCGAGAGGTTGCTTGACCGAAAACCCCGCGAACTATCGGGCGGAGAGCGCCAGCGGGTGGCGCTGGCACGAGCGCTAGTGCGCGAGCCGGATGTTTTCCTGTTGGACGAACCTCTCTCGAACCTGGATGCCAAACTTAGAACTGCGGCGCGTTATGAGTTGCAACAGTTTCAGAAGCGCATCGGGACGACCACCATCTATGTGACCCATGACCAGGTCGAAGCCATGGGCCTGGGGGATCGCATCGCTGTGATGAACGAAGGAAAGTTACGGCAGATGGGGATGCCTCAGGAAGTGTACGACGAACCAGCGGACACTTTTGTGGCTTCTTTTTTAGGATCGCCTCCGATGAATATGGTCGAGCGGAATAATGACATCGTGGGCTTCCGCCCTGAGCATTTGCTTCCCACAGAGGTCCACGGCACCTCAGAACACCTGGTAACCTTCCAGTTTCACCTCAGCAGGGTTGAGCACCTGGGGGCAGGCCGCCTTCTGTACGGTCTCCTCGGGGCTCCCTTTGCGGATCAAAAGGTGATCGCCAATCTCGCTTCGAACGTCATGATCGTGTTCCAACCGGGGATGAGCTACACCTTCGCCGTAAAGACGGCGAACCTGAAATTCTTTGACCGCGCTACTGGTCTGCGGATAGAGCCGAGGCCTCTTTAGCGTGATGACAGTTCTAAGAAGCACAGTCCTGGGAGCACGTCTGATCCGTCTCCGGGACGATGAGCACTGGCTCGGGCGACTCATGCTTGCCCCTGCGATCGCTTACATTGCCCTGTTGATTGGGTTCCCCTTCTTCCTGGCTCTCTATTACAGCGTGAGCGATATCACGGTCGGTGGTCGAACCATGAGTTATGTAGGTCTTAGGAATTTCCTGGCCATTGTGCAGAACCCCACCTTTATAATGGCTCTCAAGAACACTCTTACTTTTGCTTTCGTTTCCCAGATTCTGGTGCTCATACTGGCAAACGTACTGGCCCAGGCGTTGATGAAGGACTTTCGGGGCAAGTGGGTGGTGCGATTCTTGATCCTGCTGCCCTGGGTAGCCCCCATCTCTCTGGGAAGTATCGGCTGGCTATGGATGTTCGATTCTATTTATAGCGTCATTAACTGGACCTTGCAGGCCGTAGGAATTCTCGATCACAACACGCGGATCATGTGGCTGGGAAAGCCGGCCCTGGCTATGGCCTCTGTCATCACCGTGCACGTCTGGCGCTTGCTTCCCCTTGCGACCGTGATCCTCATAGCTGGTCTTAGCTCTGTACCTCAGGATATCCACGACGCCGCAGCCGTTGATGGAGCTGGCTTCTGGCGTCATCACTTTCAGATCACTATTCCGCTTGTGGCCCCCATCATGACCGTGGCAGTACTGTTCGGATTTGTGTTCGCATTTACAGATATGATCGTGATTTATGTTCTGACCCGGGGCGGTCCGTACAATAGCACGCAGGTGCTGGCGAGCCTGGCGTTCTTCACGGGCATCGACGGCGGAGACCTTGCCGAGGGAGCTGCTATCTCCCTGTTCCTGTTCCCGCTGCTTGTTGCGGCTGCTTTTGCCTTCCTCCACCTCGCCCGACGTGTTGAGGTGACATGACATGGCACCGTCCACGGAGCGTGCTAAGCAGTGGTCTCTAAGGGGAATGCATTTTGGCATCTTGGCAGCGTTCATCGCCTTCTCCGCCTTTCCCTTTTACTGGATGCTCATCACCACTTTCAAACAAACTCGAGATCTCCTCAATCCCGACCATAACCCCTTCGTGTTCCACGACCCGCCAACGCTCGAGCATCTACGGATCCTGTTCATGGAAACTCAGTTCGGGCAATGGTTGCTAAATACGGTATTCGTGGGGGTGATGGTGGTCGGGATTACTCTGATGTTGGCCATTCCTGCCGGGTACAGTCTGGCCCGGCTTACGGGGCGTATGGGGGAGCAGCTCGGTATCGGTATCTTTCTCACCTATCTGGTACCCCCCACGGTCCTATTTATCCCGCTTTCCCGTGTTGTTGCTAACCTTGGGCTGCAAGATTCCCTGTGGTCCCTGGTGCTGGTCTACCCGAGCTTCACCGTGCCGTTCTGTACCTGGCTTATGATGGGGTTCTTCAAGGCCATCCCACGCGATCTGGAGGAGGCGGCGATGATCGATGGCTACAGCCGCATCGGGGCCTTTTTCAAAGTAGTCATTCCAATCTCTGTCGCGGGAATTTTGACGGTGATTATTTTCACCTTTACGCTGGTAACCCAAGAGTTCATCTATGCCCTGACCTTCATCACGGCTGCCTCAAATTTCACGGTCAGCGTAGGTGTACCGACTTTCCTGGTACGGGGGGATGTCTACTTCTGGGGCTCCTTGATGGGCGCCTGCTTTATCGCCAGCGTTCCTATAGCTTTCCTGTACAACTTCTTCCTTGATCGATTCATCGCCGGCTTTACCGTTGGGGCGATCAAGTAAAGGCACAACCTCCTCTGCTTTTATGCCTCCTCTCTTGCAACTCGGTTTGAGCAGAGATGTTCAGACCCTTTCTTGGCTAGAGACTCTTTTCCGGTCACCTTGAGAGTCCGCCCGCTGGAGTGCCCTGGCATTTCGTTGTCTGCCGTGATGATAATTTTTTGGCAAGATCCAACTGAGCTTTAGTTTCCTAACCAAGCTTCAATAGCCAAGCGGCGTTTCCACCGAGAATCTTTTCTGACTCGGAGGGGGAGAGGGACTTCAGGCGGTTCACCGAGGCGACGGGATCTAAGGTCTCCCATTGGAGGTCCGCTGCGTCTTGTGGCGATGCAGATTGGAGTATTCTTAAGAGTGTTCAAGGAGGGACTTGACGCGCTTTGGGATCTCGAATTTAGGCAGGCCGATCTCTTGCCAAACCGCCAGGGCTTTCATCATCAGGGCCTTGGGCGGAAGGGAGATCTCCCCGGCATCCTCCTTCTCTGTGGCGTCGAGGATGAGCTTGCTGCTCATCTCCACCTGCTCATTGCGCACGCGAACGGTAGGGTCCATAACGGCAGGTGTAAAGACATTGTCTATGATGATGGTGTCCCGGACGGCATTGAAACGGGAGTTCAATGCCCAGTCCATGTGCATGGGGTCACGGATATCGATGTCGTCATCCACAATCGTTACCCGTTTCAGTAACGTCGCCTCCGCTGCCAAACGGCCCACCCGCTTAGCGTGGCCCGGGTACAGGGGTTTCATGGCAATGATCCCATGGGCCAGGAGGCCCCCGTATGTGAGGTCGATGTGGGCGTCCCTCACAGTGTTGTGTCCCAGGTCGTGCCGAAGGAGCTTCACGATAACGCCTGCGTTGGTCAGGCTCTGGATGACGGTGCTCTCGCTGGGGGGCATCTGGCTGATGTAGCCATAGTACATGGGGTTCTTTCGGTGGGTGACGGCAGTGATGGTGACGAGAGGCCTTTTCCCCACGGGGCCCATGTACCCGGCGAACTCCCCAAAGCGCCCCTCGTCCGAATACTCATCCGGATGAATTTCCCCCTCGATGATGAATTCGGCATTGGCCGGAACCAGCAGGTCCACCGTCTTGGCCTTGACTACCTCTACTGGTTCACCCTTGAGTCCGCCCGCAATGGTCATCTCGTCTGTCCCGTAGGGTACGTTGGCCACGGCCGAAAGATGAATCACTGGTTCCGTGCCAACTACCCAGGCGAATGGGGCAGGTTTTCCCTTCGTAACGTAAGACTCGTAACAGAGGGTGCCGTGGCGTCCCGGAGTCAAGTTAATAACCAGATGTCTCTGGTCCCGAACCATAGACCGATAGGTGGCCGTATTCTGGATCCCGGTGTCGTGGTCCCGGCTGATCACGATGGTCGAGACGTAAGGTGCAATGTCTTTTCCGGGTGTCCAGATAGGAATGGGGATTGCGCTCAAATTCACGTCATCCCCGAGGTGGACGACCTCCTGCGAGGGTCCGCTCTCAACCACCCTCGGCGGGATAGGGTGCAGCAAGGCATGGACCCACCGGTTGATGATCTCATCGGGATCGACCTCGAGGCCGATCGCGTAGGTCTCCCTGGAGGCGCCGAGGACCCCGGTCATCACGGGAATGTCAAATCCACTGACCCGCTCGAAGAGCAGCCCGAAGCGCTCCTCATCGGGCAATGCCTGGAACATCCACCGGGCGAGGCAGGAGAGCTCCCAGGTGTGGCTCACGGTTTTCTGAATACGCCTAAGCTTGCCTTTCGCTTCCAACGCCGCAAGATGTTCCCTGATATCCCGATGGGCCATTGAGTCCCTCCTTATATTTTTCCGGTCCCAGGTTCCCTGGAGGCTTCCCCTTGTAGAAAATTCGTTCTGATCTCTTGAGGATTCCAACCCCGGATAATCGATCTCCGTTGAACGGAAGCCCTTACCATGACTTTATCTCTTATACCCCTTTGACCGATTTTGTTACAAGGTCGATCGTTCTTGTGAATCCGGAGTCAGTTCTTTACCCCGTACCACAGAACGCCT
>JACZXR010000382.1 GCA_022571535.1 Deltaproteobacteria bacterium
CCCTAAAAGGACTGGTTCTGAGCGGAGGTAGAGGGAGTCGATTGAGACCCCTGACCTATACCGCAGCAAAGCAGCTTGTCCCGGTAGCTAACCGACCCATTCTTTTCTATGTGCTCGACAACCTGGCTGAAACGGGGGTCCGAGACGTTGGGATCATTGTCTCCCCTGAAACGAGAAAAGCGATTCGGGATGCCGTGGGTGATGGGAAGGATTGGGGTATTAAGGTCGAGTATATCTTACAAGAGGAGCCTCTCGGGCTCGCCCATGCCGTCAAAGTTGCGAGACCATTTTTGGGAATGAGCCCATTTATCATGTACCTGGGAGATAACCTCATAGGGTCGGGCATCCAGAAATTTAGAGAAAGCTTTGAACAATCCAAGGCAGATGCAACCATCCTGCTCAAAGAAGTGGATAAACCCTCTAGCTTTGGGATTGCAGAGGTTGACGGGGATGGACGGGTAAAACGCCTTGTCGAAAAACCCAAGGAGCCCGGGTCAAACCTAGCCCTGGTAGGGATCTACTTTTTCTCCCCGAAAATTCATGAGGCCATAGATGGAATTCAACCCTCATGGCGTGGAGAGTTGGAAATTACAGATGCAATCCAGCGTTTACTGGAGCAAGGGAACAAGGTGCTTAGCCATCGGCTGGATGGTTGGTGGTTGGACACTGGAAAAAAAGATGATCTTCTGACCGCTAACACTGCGGTGCTTGACGATTGGATCCAGCGCAAGGTGCTAGGCGAAGTGGACGAGCAGAGTCAGGTGACCGGCCGTGTGCAACTAGGAAAGGGCAGCCATGTGGTTACCAGCACGATACGGGGGCCTGTCGTCATCGGTGAAAATGTACAGATCGAAGGGTCGTTTATAGGTCCCTTTACCTCTGTTGGCAATGGATGCCGGATTCGGTTTTCTGTTTTGGAGCACTCCGTGATTCTGGAAAACTCGACCATCGAACATATAGACCGCTTGGAGGATAGTCTTGTCGGTAAGGGTTCCTGCGTGATGAAGGGGCAGGGTAACCATCGTGCCTATCGGCTGATGATAGGAGACGATAGCGTCGCCGAATTATAAGACTACAGCCATGGCTAAAATGGGGGAGGGCGTAGGACAGGCCTTTCAGGAAGGGGTTATCCTTGGTGTGGAAGTTCGCCTTCTTAAAAAGCACCAGGACTCCCGCGGTTGGCTTACCGAGATCTTCCGGGCCGATGAAATCAATTCCCGCATAAATCCTGCGATGGCCTATGTTTCTGAGACCCTACCGGGTGCTACGAGGGGTCCTCATGAGCATGTGGCTCAGACAGACTACTTCTGCTTTCTTGGTCCTTCAACCTTTCGACTTATCTTGTGGGATAACCGCGTAACTTCCCCCAGTTACCGGATTCGACAGGAGCTGCTGGTGGGTGAGGAGAATCCATCTATTGTCATTGTTCCGGAAGGGGTCGTGCACGCATATCGCAACGTGGGTGATAAACCCGGCTGGGTCATCAATTGCCCTAATCGTCTGTATGCAGGCAATGGGCGAAAAGAGCCTGTTGACGAAATCCGACATGAATCCGATCCCAATACGCCGTTTATTATCGACTGAAAGTTTGTAGGGTTCTTTGAGTCCGTTGTGTCCATGAAGATCAAGCGGTTTGAAGACCTCCAGGCATGGAAGGAAGCAAGAGCGCTGGTATCCGAAATTTATCGCGCGGTCAGATTGTCCGACAGCCTGAAGCAAGATCGTCGCTTTCGTGATCAGATAACCTCAGCTGCTGTTTCGGTTATGTCAAATGTAGCCGAAGGTTTCTCTCGTCGATCCGACCGTGAGTTTACCCAGTATCTGTTTATTGCGAAAGGGTCCTGCGCCGAAGTGCAAAGTTTGCTCTATGTTGCGCTTGACCAGGAGTATATCAACCACACCGAATTTGAGGCGTTATATGCTCAGGCAGAGAAATCAGCAAAGTTGCTCAGCGGTTTGATTACCTATCTTCTTACATCTTCCAAAAGGGGAAAAGCGCCGAAGGTAAACACGAGGCACCCACGGACCAAGGGGGTCCCGAGTAATGGGCTGCCAGATGCGCCTACGCGATCCGACACTATGGACTCAACAAACTCAACGACCCCAATGGACCCAACAGACCCAACAGACCGAGCTAACTCTATGAACTCAAAGGACTCTAAAAACCCAACGGACGCTACGAACTCGATGAACCCAACAGACCCAACAGACTGAGACGACTCTATGAGCTCTAAGGACTCAACAAACTCAACGACCTCAATAACGGGCTCAATGAACCCAATAGACTCCATGACTGTCTTGGTGACCGGCGGATGCGGGTTTATTGGCAGCCATTTAGTCCGGCTGATTCTGCGAGAGCGACCTAACTGGAGAGTCATCAATGTCGATAAGCTTACTTATGCTGGAAATCCTGAAAACATCCCTGATGTAAATAACGCTACGAAACCATCGCGCTACCAGTTTGTTCAAGCCGACATTGTCGATGGCCAGGCAATCAACGCACTGTTTGACTCTGAGAAAATAGAATACGTGGTTAACTTGGCCGCGGAAACCCATGTAGACCGAAGTCTTATAGACAGCGCCCCTTTTTTACGTACCAACGTCGAAGGAACAAGGGTGTTGTTAGAGGCAGCTACCCATTATGGAATAAGTCGGTTTCTACATGTCTCTACCGATGAGGTTTATGGCTCCCTCGGCCCAACGGATCCGCCCTTCACCGAACAGAGCCCTCTTGAGCCCAATAGCCCCTATGCTGCTAGCAAGGCCGCCGCAGACCTCCTGGCTCGAGCCTACCATCGAAGCTATGGTTTACCGGTGCTGATTACTCGCTGCGGCAACAACTACGGCCCTTACCAGTTTCCTGAGAAATTCCTGCCGCTGTTCATTACTAATGCCTTGGACGATCAATCTCTACCGCTGTACGGTGACGGTCAAAACATCCGTGACTGGATCCACGTCGAGGACCATGTTCGAGCCCTACTTCAAGTCCTGGAGAAGGGAATCCCGGGCGAGATTTATAATACCGGTGCAGGTGAAGAACATACCAACCAACGAATGGCGGAATGGGTTCTCGATATACTAAAGAAACCTCGGAGCCTCATTCAGCTTGTCAAAGACCGTCCCGCTCATGATCGTCGTTACGGTTTGAATGTTACAAAGATCCAAAACAAGCTAGGGTGGCGTCCATCGATTCCGTTAGGTGAAGGGTTGGGAGTCACTGTCTCCTGGTATCAGGATCACCGCGCCTGGTGGGAGCGAATTAAGAGCGGTGAGTACAGCAATTATTATAGGCAGTGGTATCGAGATCGCCTCGCCATAGTTCCGCAATAAAACAAGTGAGCTTAATTGATTATTGGGTAACCCCGCGGCTTGCCGCTGGTTATCCTAGTAATTTGATTCAATGTAAACCCCGCCTCTTGAGGCGGGCACAAAGCCGATGGGGTTTCCCCCGTGGAGTCGCGGTCCA
>JACZXR010000383.1 GCA_022571535.1 Deltaproteobacteria bacterium
TCGAGATGGACCAGTTAAGGGCCAGACGGATTGTCATCCGGCCGGCGGCCGAGACAAAGAGGTTTGTCACCCTGGATGCGATTGAGCGGGAGCTGGCGCCGGAAGATATCCTGGTCTGCGACGGCGATGTCCCGGTTGCACTGGCAGGAATCATGGGCGGATTAAACTCAGAGGTGGGTCCCAACACTCGCTCTGTGCTACTCGAAAGCGCGCATTTCGACGCCCTCACCGTTCGCCGAACAGCAAAGCGCTTAGACCTACACACAGAGGCCTCACATCGTTTTGAAAGAGGCGTGGATCCACAAGGGACCCTTGATGCCTTGGATCGCGCAGTTTTCTTTCTAGCAGAGATAAGCAATGGTCAGCCAGTCAAGGGCGTTATGGATCGCTACCCTGACAAGAAAAAGACTTCGCCGATCGTCATGCGAGACCAAAAGGTAAAAGATATTCTAGGAATCGAACTGAGCCGAAGAGAGATCGAGCGAATCTTTAAATCCCTCGGAGTGAAAGTCCAGGCACGCTCGAAGCGTGGAATCAGGGTCCTTCCCCCGTCCCACCGCCCCGACCTTGGCAGGGAGGCCGACTTGATAGAGGAGCTGGCACGTCTCCATGGATATGAGAAGATCCCTGCCACCCTCCCATTTATAAGGGCCCGGGGAGGACCGGCCGACACCTATCTCCGCTGGGGACGAAGACTGCGCAATTTTCTGACTGGTGAAGGATTGACCGAGGTAATCAACCTGCCTTTTACCTCCAGGGAAATGAATCAGCGTTTCCAGGGGCTGTGGGGCGATCAAAGGTCGCCGGTCTCCGTCCTCAATCCTTTGAAACAGGAGAGTTCCGAAATGCGGCTGAGCTTGATCCCCGGATTGGTAGGAAACCTTCGTTCTCATATCGATCAGAGGGCAAGGAGTTTTTCCGCCTTTGAGCTGGGAAAGGTCTTTCGCCTCAACCCTAACGGTTCCTCTGAGGAAAAAACATGCCTGGCCGCGATACTACACGGCCACAGGGAGCAAAAGGGACTACGCACCGGAGAGATGGCCTTCTCTTTCCTAAGCCTCAAGGGTCTGGTTGAGGGGGTCCTTGAGGTGTTTGGAGCCGAAAAGGATGATGTCTGGACTGCCGACGATATTTCCCCTTTCCTCCACCACGGAAAGGCCGCCTCCCTCCAATGGGATGGATCCAGGATTGGGTCCTTGGGAGAGGTTCACCCGAACCTCTGCGAGGATCTAAGCCTCCCAACCTTTCTAACCCTTGAACTTGACTTCGGAAAGTTGGTTCAGTATGCTCGAAGTGATTTTAAAGTCCGCGATCTTCCTCGATTTCCGTCTGTTGAGCGGGACTTGGCTATAGTTGTAGAAAATGCATTTCCGTCTCGGCAAATCATAAACTGGATCAAAGGCTTAGGCCAAATACTCATTGAAGACGTGCAACTATTTGACCAATACCACGGTACTCCGATTCCTGATGGCAAGAAGAGCCTGGCCTACACGATCTCTTACCGGTCCAGTGACAGGACCTTGACGGACGAGGAAGTCAACACCATCCACCACGATTTAACTTCTAAGATGTGTCAGAAGTTTGGAACCACATTGAGGGAGTAAGGAGAAAAGACGAGAGGAGGAGCCGAAAAATGACCAAGGCAGAAATCATAGACCGAACTTATGAGAAGGTGGGCTTTTCTAAAAAAGAAGCCACCGATGTCGTCGAAGCTACCTTTGACATTATCAAAAACCACTTGGAAAAAGGGGAGAAGGTCAAGATATCTGGATTTGGCAACTTTATTGTCAACAGCAAGAGTCCCCGAAAAGGGAGAAATCCGCAAACCGGGGAAGAGATTATCATCGCGGGCCGTAAGGTCCTCACCTTCAAGCCGAGCCAAATTCTAAAGCAGAGTTTGAACAACTCTCCTTCCCCGTCTTCTTCTTCCTCCTCCTCCACCTCCTCCTGATTTCTATAACCATGCCATTCCGTCTCCCCGACAAGCTCTACTTCAAGATCGGAGAAGTAAGCAACATCGTCGGGGTTAAACCCTATGTGCTGCGCTATTGGGAGACCGAGTTTGACCAGTTGAGACCCGGCAAGGCCCCCTCACGCCACCGCCTTTATAAAAAAAAAGACGTAGAGCTTTTACTAAACATTAAGAGACTGCTCTATTCCGAGGGCTACACAATCGAGGGGGCAAGGAAAAAACTCAAGGAAGGTAAGAAAAAAAAAGTGCGAGGGCAGCTCCCCCTCCCGCTCATGGACCCCACCTATAAGCATACCCTGATCAAGATCAAAAAAGACCTTCAATCCCTCCATAAGAAGCTGTCATAGCGAAATTGGTATTATGTCCCTGGAAATCCACTCTCGACCTCTATTTTACCTACCTCAGCTCCTTCCGCGGTAAGGAACTACCAGCAGATGAGTTTAAAGTTCATGATCTGTCGAATGGCGGTGAAATCCCGGGCATCGCAGGTGATGAGGCAAGCCCCTATTTTCCTTGCCGTCATAGCGATGAGGACATCGAATTGAATTTCTCTGGTTTTATGGATATCAAATCCCTTTGCTCTGGCAATTCTCCCCACGACCTTCCCTGACTCCAGCCACTCCCTCTCGTTCGGTGCGATGATACGAAATTTCCTTGCCAAATAAACAACAAACCGTGCCATCTCTCTTGATCTGGCCCCCCTCCACAATTCCGCCAAAACCACCGCACTACAACGGACAAGGAATTTGAGCTCTAGCAGTTCCTTTTCAAACCGACCGAATCTCAAGTTGTCGATATAAACAGAACTGTCGATAATCGCGAGATTAGCTGTGACTGAAGTCACCGGGCTTTGCCTTACCGCTATAGCGCTTAATCAGCTTGCGGTGTTTTTCTAGTTCAACTATCGTTACCAGCGACTGCTCAATTGTCTGGGTTCTATTTTTAGTCCCCAAGACCCTCTGAGCCTTCCGCACCAACACATCATCTATCCGAAGCGATCTCAAAGCTTTGGCCATAGGTTCTCCCCCGCGATCATATATATACAATTTACAATCGCTGTAATACACCGTCAAGCCTGACCCTCTCCCCAGTTTTCTCTAAGCCATACACGTCCTCACAGATGGATGGACAACTTTAAATCGGCACGATGTTGGAGAGACGGATAGAGTTGAGGGTTGACCTATACTATTTTTGCTACCCCTCCGAATAGCCCCAACAAGGCTTAAAAATGGGACCTGGGCAGTGCCTATGGGTGGGGTTATTTTCTTATATTTGGGATAAATGAAAGATGAAGGTGTCAGGATTGCAAAGTTGCAAGCTCGGGGGAGTTAGCCCCTCTTTGATAAAGACCTTGCCAGGGTCACCACCAACCGCCGTAAACTGTTGTCCTCTTGAATTTTGCTCTCCACCTTCTCCACCATTCGCACTATCACTGTGGGTCTCGATTTAGAAAATCCGCCACCTACTTTCCTGATTTCCCGCATTCTCCCTTC
>JACZXR010000384.1 GCA_022571535.1 Deltaproteobacteria bacterium
CTTTTCGGAGGTGGTCGATGACAAGATCACGCCGACTACACTAGAGATGCTCACCAAGGCCGCCGAGATTGGGACGGCTGAGGCGATACTCCTCGGCCTTGCTCCTAAGGACGCAATTGAGACCCTGGGTAACTACGGCGCCGGCAAAATCTTTCATTCTCCCGACCCCGTCTTTCGTGATTATCTGACGCTACCGGCCGTCGAAAGCATTGCCGGCCTGATACAGCAACATCACCCTGCCGTGATTCTGTTTGCCTCGAGCTACGGTGGTCGAGACACGGCTGCCGCTCTGAGCGCCATGCTGGACTGCGGCGCCATCACCGATGTCTCGGACTTTGTTTTGAAGGACAGCTCTGTCGAGGCGACGATTCCGGCTCTGGGAGGAAGCTACCAGAATACCTCTACGCTGGTGAGCCAGGGAACAAAAATATTGCTGATTCGTCCAAAATCCTTTGAGCCCAAACAAAACAGCAAAACAGCGACGGTTGAAGAGGTCGAGGCACCTGCCAGGCCCGAGGTCCGCAAACTCCACGTAATCGACCGCATAACGGTCAAGCAAGAGGGGCCACAGCTTGAGGGGGCCCGCGTGGTGGTCTCTGGAGGCCGAGGCCTTAAATCAGCCGAACACTTCGAGATGCTGCGCAGCTTGGCAGAGCTGCTCGGTGGGGCAGTCGGGGCGTCACGGGCCGTAGTGGATGCCGGGTGGGTTCCCTATTCCCTGCAGGTCGGCCAGACAGGTAAAACGGTCAAGCCGGATATCTACATTGCCTGCGGCATCTCCGGGGCAGTCCAGCACCTCTCTGGCATGAAAGAGTCCAAAGCGATCATCGCCATCAATACGGATGCCGAAGCGCCCATCTTCCAATTTGCCGACATGGGAATTGTAGGCGATTTGTTCCAGGTTATCCCGCAGCTTATCGACGAGCTCAAAAAGCGTAAAGGGTCCTAACGCCCGCCCTTTAAGCCCTTCACACATTGCAGGAGATGCCCTCCTCGGAATCCCCATTGCCCTCCTGATCGGTCAACCCTGATCTAAACCCCTTAATCCTTTTGTGCTGGTGCTGTCTGAAGCCATCCATGCAGAGGTACCCAATAACCCGCCTGCGAGCCTCTGCAGTCGACTTGACATGTGTATAAGGTACAAATACAATACACATCGCTTGAAGGGAACAGGTCGAGAGGTTGCCATGAAACCAGAAAAGAGAGCTCGTAAACAATTTATCTTGCCGGTGGCGAAGATAAAAAAAGCTAGAAAAATCCTATCCGCCGAGACGGACACGGAGACTGTGGAACGGGCGTTGGATCTTGTTATAGCCGATGGGGAGATCCGGAGAGTACTTTTCTCCGTGAAGGGTTCCTGCAATATCGAGGACGTCTATGGCCGTCTCGCCCGCTAAGGCAGTCCTAGACACTTCCGTCTATCTCTCATTTTTAAGAAGAGGCGGAGATCTCCATGATCTAGGGTTTTTGATGCGGCCGACACTGCTCTATATGAGCAGTGTAGTCTTCACCGAACTTTATGTCGGAGCCAGGGATCGAACCACGATTCGACTACTGGAGAAGCTTTACCGTACCTTTGACCGATTGGATCGGGTGATTACGCCGGACAAACAGGTTTGGTTTCAGGCTGGGCAGGTTCTCCGACAGCTGGGAATCCGGCATGGATTTGAGGCAATAGGGCTCGCGCGATTGACCCACGATGTTCTTATAGCCCTCACATCCCGAAAAATCGGCGCCGTGGTTTTTACCCGAAATCGAAGAGACTTCGAGCGCATCCGTGAACTTCGGGATTTTCAGCTACGAGCTTATGAAGAATCAGAGCATCGAATGTAGCAGGCGAAGACGGAAGTCATTTGCAAAGGACTCGGGACAGCGGCATTAACTGCAAGCTTTCACGGCAACATCGAAAATCTCCTGCCGGTGAAATATCAAGCTTGGCCATAAATCAAACAGAACATCTTTCTCTTGCATTTACCCAATCCACCATCCTAGTGGCGAGATAGCAAAAAACGCAAGGCCGTCCGTTCTTTGCTTTTTTCCTTTTCACACGTTCGAGCCACCCGTTTGCAGCTTAGGGGTATTCCACAGACACTGGCAAGGGCTCGGCTCACGCTCACGGGGTCGGACCAAGCGAGCTAATTGATATAGAATAAGAATATTGCGAAAATGAGTTAAATTTAGGGCTTAAAACGGCATTTCTGATGACAAATATGTTGGTTTAAGGCAACATCGTCAAGATGCCGAGAGCAAACAGACATTATCTGCCCGGTTACGTATAGCACATAACCCATAGGTGCCATAAAAAGGAATTCCTTTTGAAGTTTGCCAGAGACCGTCGGCGATGGTTGCAATGGCTGTTTGAGGCAAAGAAGCGTTACGGGCTCAGCGTGTTGAATTATATACTCACCTCTAATCACGTCCATGTTCTGGTGTCGGATGATGGTGATCGGGATGTGATACCTAACTCGATTCAATTGATAGCGGGCAGGACCGGGCAAGAATATAATCAAAGAAAGAAACGGAAAGGTGCGTTTTGGGAAGATCGTTATCATGCTACAGCAATTGACCCCGATCCGAAATTCTTTTGCCTAGACACGCGCAGAAGGGCTGCGTCAGTAGCGACCATGGCGAGCGTGGGGTCCTGCGTACCAATTTCACTATAGGGGCGCCGGCTGTAGGCTTTGGCATATCTTAAAAAAGCGCGCACTTCTGCGGCCAATTACCACCGCGGCCTACGAGTTTATTTCGGATCGGGGTTGAGAGTAACGAGCATTTAATCCGTTGCATGTTGTATATCGACATGAATATGGTACGAGCTGGAGTTGTAAATCATCCGAGACAATGGCCTTTCTGCGGATATAATGAGATAAACAGTCCCCGGCAAAGGTATACAGTTATAGATTACAAGAAGTTGATCGAGTTGCTCCAAATGAGAGACATTGAAGAGCTTCAGAAATCGTACAATCAATGGGTTGCTGAAATCCTGAGAGGTGGAACTCAGACTCGAGAAAGTAAACCCCGTACCACGGACTTACATCCGTGGCTTTAGGGCTTGCCCTTCGGGAACTTCAGAACATTCATCTCTGCACTTACGTACAGGGCGTTCTGTGGTACGGGGGAAATGGACTGAGGCCATAGCGGTTGGCAGCAAAGAGTTTGTCGAGGCTACTGCGGAGCGGCTTGGCATTAGGGGAATAGGGCGCCAAATTTCGAAGGAAAAAGGTGGATACGAACTTCGGGAGCCAACCACTCCTTACAGTAGTGATTTTGACCCTAAAAATGCCACTTTAAGCCAGGAAAACACTTACTTTTGGAATGAATCCATTTAGATTTCAACGTGATAGCTTGGTCCGACCCCAGCGGTACTCTTAATGAAAGTTCTTCGGTTCGTCTCATCCATATCTTGCTCCTTGTGTTGCATAACTAGTAAGTATACTGCTGCAATTCCTGTAG
>JACZXR010000385.1 GCA_022571535.1 Deltaproteobacteria bacterium
CAGCGCAACTTGGGTCGGAACCGGATACACTCTCAGCTGATCCGTGTTCCCAGGATCAGGCTCTAAATAACGCAATAACTCCAGGCAAATGCGTTGCTCCGCACCCATTAGACTCAAATGCTCGATGCTCTCATCGGCGCCCCGGATGATCCCTGCCAGTCGCTGCAACACATAGACAGTCAGCGGTTCGTACTTGGTGACGAGGCGCATAAATTCCTTGCCATTCAGCACACCAACGGAACAAACCGTCTTAGCAATCACCGTCGCAGATCGGGGGTTGCCGTCAATGGCTGCAAGTTCCCCGAACACAGCGCCAGGCTCCAAAGTGGCGTAAGTGACCACACGTCCGGTTTCCGAATAATTGAGGACCTGTGCCGTGCCTGACTGCAGGATAAACACCTCGTTCCCAAGTTCGCCGCGAGAAATAATTGACGATCCAGCGTCAAACCACTGCGACTTGAGACTATTTAAAACTCTTGTTCTAACGGTTTTTGGCAAACACGCGATCAAAGGTATATCGTCGTGATTGATCGATGGAACGGATTGATTGCGTTTATTTTTTGATGAATGCGAAAGAGTGGCCTTGGTGCTCGAAACCATCACCCCGAACTCCCCCAAGTCACAGAAACCTTACAGAAACCTGACAAAATTGTAACACAACCTTTCATTCACAACTATCTATAATTGTGAAATGTGGAGCAGGTCGATTTCACGAAAATTGTGATCGGGATTAAATCGGCACGAAAACAACTTGGTATTAAGCCAATTTAGTCATTAATTCGTTCCCTTCGGGAAAGATGTAGGAAGGAATAGGAATCAGGGTTCCTGGCGGTCCCTCAGCCGTACGCCGGGTCCGCCACCATTTTCATCCAAAAAAAAATCACCCCACCATTTTCGAGTGCCCGACGCATTTTCGCCAGCCTCTCACCGAGAGCATCAGTACCGTTCTCATGACCTTCGATACTCGGTAGCCTTAGGCCGCAAGGTGAGCGATAAATGGACCGTGCCCCTTACCGACCGTCTGGATGTTCTCGACGTGCGGGTTAAAGGAACTTGTATTCTCTTATCGGTGAGGAAAATCACCCTTCCGCCGCGTGCGATACGGGTACAATAATTACCGTCATCAACATGTTTTTGGGTGTGCTTCATGGTTAAGGCTATCAAGAAGGCCGGGAAGAAAAACGACTTTGCCACCATCGAGTCGGAGGCAAAGGTCATTGCCGCGAATCTGGACAAGATTCCTGACCTGTTCCCCAAAGGGAGTACTTCTGAAAAATCCAGAGCCAAGCCGGCGATCTGGGAAAAGTGGGATACCTTTAATCAGAAGAGAATTGCTGTAAAAACAGCGGCTAATGAATTGGCTGAGGCAGCCAAGGCAGAGGATGGGCAAAAGGTGTCGTCAATCGTCAAGGGCTTTGGCAAAAAGTGTGGTAGCTGTCACAGGAGCTTCCGGAAGCCGAGAAAGAAAAAGAAGAGCTAAGAATTCGTAAAGTGTCAAGGCGCCTCAGGGGCGCTTGAGAGACCTTATAAAATCCTTTTCGGGGAGGGTGTTGAGAATATCGTTCTTTCGTGCCCAACCCCTCCTCGCCTGGGCCACTCCGAACTCCAAAAAGCGCATATGATTGACGCTATGGGCATCGGAGTCGATGACCAGTTTTACTCCTGCCTCTATTGCTTTACGCACATGCTCATCCTTTAAGTCCAATCGATCCGGATAGGCGTCCACCTCCAAGACCGTGCCTGTCTCTTTAGCTGTCCTGATGATTTCATCCATATCCACATCATAGGGCTCTCTTTTCTGAATCACCCTGCCCGTCGGATGGAAGAGAATGTCCGCATGGGGGTTGCGCATTGCCCGCTTGATTCTCTCGGTCATCTCCCTTCGGGGTAAATTGAAGTGGGAATGGACTGCTATCCCGACAACATCGAGCTCGGCCAGGACCTCATCCTTGATATCCAGCGACCCGTCTTTGTTGATGTTAACTTCGGCCCCTTTGAGAACGGTGATCCCCTTGAGAGACCGGTTGATCTTCTCAATCGTGGCCATTTGCCTGAGCAACTTCTTTTCATCCGACCCTCCCGTCATGGCCAGGCCTTTCGTATGATCGGTAATGGCAATGTACTCCAGACCCAATCGACGAGCCTCTTCGGCCATCTCCTCAATAGAGTTGGCCCCGTCAGTCCATGTTGTCTGTATTTGAAGATCGCCACGCAAGTCTTGATAACCCACAAGATCCGGGATCTCGCCTTTTTTAGCGGCCTCGATCTCGCCCTGATCCTCCCGGATTTCGGGAGGGATGAAGGATAGACCCAACACCTTGTAGATCTCTTCCTCGGTTTTACCAGCGATTCGTTGACTTCCGCGGAATAGGCCGTACTCGTTTAGCTTGAGTCCTCTCTCTTGGGCGATTCTTCTCAAGGCAACGTTATGGTCCTTGCTGCCTGTAAAATAGTTGAGCGCTGCTCCAAAGCTCTCCTCCGGCACTACGCGAAGATCAACGTCGAGGCCGTTTTTGAGCTTGATCATCGCTTTGGTGTTGCCCTTGCCGAGGACGTGTGCCACCTCAGGCATGGAAACAAAAAAATCCATGACCTTTTCAGGCCTGGAGGAGATCGCCAGAATATCGGCATCCCCCACGGTCTCCTTCCGACGCCTAATGGACCCGGCCACCTCCACTTCATCAACGTCGGACAACTCGCGCAGGCGCCCATGGATCTCTAAGATCAGGGGGAGCGCAGCTCCAAGGGTGACCCGTCCACTACCCTGTTTTAGAAATTCAATACCGCGGAGAATCTTCTGCTCCATCTTCTCGCCGAAATGAGGCAGGCCCCGAATCTTTCCAATTTGGGCGACCCGTTCCAGATCGGAGACATCCTTGACTTCTAACTTTTCGTAGAGAACCTTGACCATTTTAGGCCCAACTCCCTCGATAGCAGTCAGGGCCCTAATATCGACCGGGGTTTTCCTCCTGAGCTCTTCATAATACGTAAGCTTGCCGGTTTGGATGATCTCCTCGATCTTTTCTGCTATGGCCTCCCCCACTCCCGGGACTTCCCGCAAGGCCTTGATCCCCCCGCGCTTGTAAATTTCTGCCAGCGATTCTTCCATGGCCTCTAAGGTGTAAGCTACCTTTTCGTAGGCGCGAGGCTTGAACTGAACCCCTTGCATCTCCAGATAGAGGGAGATCTCACGAAATATCAGGGCGAACTCAACATTACGCATGGACACTTATCCCGTCTCGGCAAGAACTATAACTCTTCTAACTGGCAAACACCAAATCATGTTATATCGACCACGGGGTTTGAACCCCGTGGTCGACCAAAGGGAAGAGCTACCGCTTCTCCCCTTTGGAAACCCCATCGGCTTTGTGCCCGCGGCAAGCTGCGGGGTTACCCAATAATTAACCCCGATCCTAAATTATGATTACAGCAATAACCCTTAGGAAAGGCCTAG
>JACZXR010000386.1 GCA_022571535.1 Deltaproteobacteria bacterium
TCCTTTTTCCTAAAGCCTTATTGCCCCGTTTGCAGTGGGGTGATTCTAGCGAATACGGGGACCGATCGGAAGAGGAAAACTCCGGTAATATTATTGGGTAACCCCGCGGCTTGCCGCGGGCACAAAACCGATGGGGTTTCCAAAGGGGAGAAGCGGAAGCTCTCCCCTTTGGTCGAACACGGGGGTTCAAACCCCGTGTTTGATTTAACTTGATGGCTGGTATTTGGAATGTTCCTGAAAGAGCCGGTCGGTCTTGGCGGCCATGATAAAGTCGTTTCGGTGAAGGTCCCGGATTTTGTGTGTCCACCAGGTAACGGCCACACTCCCCCACTCGGTTACGAGACGGGGGTGGTGTCCTTCGGCCTCGGCCAGATCTCCGACGCCGTTGGTAAAGGCCAGGGCCTTGACAAAATTGGGGAGGCGAAAAACGCGCTCGAGCTTTCGGATCCCTCCCTCCTCGATGAGCTTCCAATCAGACACCTCCGGGTGGAGTTCACTGATCTCTTGGTCGGTGACATGCGGGGCATCCGCGCGGCACGCTACGCACTTCTCTTGTGTAAGTTCTGCCATTTTGTCCTCCGGTTTGCTGGAGAGCTTTTCTTCCAAAAGATAGCCTAAATTTATCCCTTGTAAAAGCATCCTCTCATACAACTATACTTGGTCTGAACCTTCTGAATCTGGGAGCCCCAGAAAATCCGCCCGCTCGAAGTTGAAGCGATTGATATTCTTACCCTATTTAAGAAGATCCATGGTGACTAACGTGTGCCGCTCGTTGTAGCGCTCGAACACGCCCTGGATCGAGCTATTCGCAATATTAAAGGGCGTAGGATGAAATTAAAGCGCCGATTAATTGCGTTTGGGGGGAAATAGAAGCCAGATGGGATCACGCCCATACCTCGGAGGGGAAATTTGTGGTGCAAACTTAACGCTCTGGTTGAGCCGCGCGTTTTACACGAATCGGCTCTGCAATGTGTTATCTGCTGTGCGGTTTAAGTTGGTCCGCAATAAGACTCATCGGCTTTTCTAGTCTTCATGTAAATCCAACCCGATTTCCTTCGGCACTCGCCTGATCTCCACCCCTGCGCCATCAGCCGCACAATTGCTTCTCTCTGAACCATAAGTACAGCGGCAGAAAAAACGTTAGCGGAACAACGATTTCTACCAGTGGGTAGATATTCATACCAGTAATACTGCTTATGAATCCTACAAGAAGTACAAGCAGAATCATTATGACGTAGGCAATTACTAAGGAGCGGAACCCTAGTAGTAAGCCCTTTTCATATATTGGCCAGACCCTATCTAACCGTAGCCATACCTTGGTGAGCCTCGGAGTTTGATGTCGCCTGCGGTGAAGCATATACAGGCCGCATGCACACGCAAAACATAGACCCATCAACTACCGTGCAGTCGGCTCCAGATGTCCCTCCTTATCTTATAAAATTATAAGGCTGACACGCCTAACGTTTATGATGAGCAGACCCCGAAGGGGCAAGGCCCGCCAAGGCCGCAGTTCCGGCGAACCCAGAATTCTGCTCCATCCTGTTGTTGGACGATACTGTCCTCCTACTATGGAGTTTAACGTCATGCCGATGAGCGCCCTGATAGGCCCGCTCCAGCGGCGGTTAGGCTCTGCGGGATTCCTTGTGCTTTGCAATCAGGTCCCGTATCGCCGGAAGCAACTCTTTGGGTACTTCAATGACGGTTTGAGTGGAGTCCTCAAAAGCAGCCTCATCTTCCGCCACCGCTTCCTCTTCGGTCTGCTGCTCGTAATGGGCGAGCACCTTCCGGACCCGCTCCTCATCCCAGCCAGGTGGAAATCTTTTCTGTCTCATCTTTTTCCTCTCCGACGGCGACGCTGCCGATAAGCCATCAAGGGTTTTCCTCTCAATTCATACGCCGTTATCACAAATGTACCGCCTGGTTCCGGAACATAGATGACTCGCAAATAGCGCCCGGCCCGGGTCTGCCCAATGGCGACGCGAGCATCTTCCCGACCGGGACGATCCTCCCCAGGGTTTTGAAGGACATCTGTGACTTCATCCTCCGTAACTCCATGCGGGTAGATATGTGGTTCACCAGTTTCCGGGTCAACATAGAAGCGAACGTTCATTCACGGAACCCATTATACTCCGCCAGAAGCTGAATGCCTAACGTTTAAGCTCAGCCGCGCCGCATCAGCGGAGGCGGTTGTAGTGAATTGTTAGACTGCTTTTCTATTTTATACCTGCTTCGCTAATCTTAACCACATAGCTACCTAGTCCTAGATAACATGGAGGATTCGGATCACCGTCACAACAGGCAAAATCAATTACAACGTTCATTAATTTTCCCTTATCGAATTTATTACAAACCTGTTTATCTTTACTAGCGAGAAAATATTTAAAAGTATTTCCCCCTTGTCTTTCAATAAGAATTGCTCCCTTGTAAGATTCCATTATGTCTTGCACTTCCTTTTCCGCCTCTTTTCGATACGATTCAACAAATCCTTTTGGATAACGTTCTGCAAAATCCTTTAATCTCGATACATGATATGGATCAATGTCCTCACATGAGTCAATTTTAATTCTCTTTTTTGTAGGTTCCCTTTTTGCACAACTACTCCATACGTAGGGTAGATAAAAAATAAAAAATGTTAAGATCAACAAAAATCTATAAACGTAATCCATTTCCCCACCCCTGCAAGCGTTCTAACTTTGACCACTTGACTGTCTAACTGATGGGGGTCACTCCAAGAGTCGAACGAGGATTGCTCGAGGCCTTTCTGTTCTGCTAAAGGGTTCAGGAATGAACTAGCACAGGGTGACGTGCAGGAACAAAAATTCTAGCTCTGATTGGAGGTTCGGATGGCAGAGAAGAGGACGGATAACTTTCGAGTGCTGATTCTGGATGACTACGAGGGGCTTGCCGCCAAGGTTCCCTCGTTCGAAAAACTGAGGACGCGGACCGATATCACCGTGATGCAGAAGAGGCTTGGAACAGAGGATGAACTCAGAGGTGCCCTTAAGGACGTTCATGCAGTCGTTCTTGTCAGGGAGCGCACCCGGTTCGGCGAAAAGGAGTTTTCCCTTGCCCCTTCGCTTAAACTCATCTCGCAGATCGGGCAGAGCTTTGCCCATCTCGACCTTGCGGCCGCAACACGCCGTGGCATCGTTGTGACCGGGACTCCAAACGACTCGGGAGTTTCTACAATAGAGTTGACGTTGGCGCTGATTTTGGCGGTGACCCGGCGGATTCCCGAGGTCGACCGGGGGATGCATCAAGGTGGCTGGCCAGGCATCCCGGGGAGACTCCTGGAGGGAAAAACGATCGGTATCGTCGGATTGGGGAGGATCGGAAGAGAGGTTGCGCGCATCTCCCTGGCCTTTAAGACCAGAGTCCTGGCCAGCGGTAAGACCCTGACCGAGGAGAGGGCCCGCCAGGCCGGGGTGAGCCGGGTTTCTCTTGAGGAGTTGC
>JACZXR010000387.1 GCA_022571535.1 Deltaproteobacteria bacterium
AGCATCATCAAGCCCGGAAAGATAACAAGGCCGGGCCCCTGGTCGAGGCCAGCCGGTTATACGATGACGAGCTCGCCGGGCCTTCGGGCAGCCTGAACGCTCATCGGGATCTGCCCAGAGGAGCCGTCCTGATTCTTGCCGTGTTATTCTCCAGGAGATCCCGGCGTCAGCACGACCGGAGTCCAGCCGCAGGCCGTTCTAGTCAGTTGCTGCTTGAGAACTCGTTTCTGCTCATCGGATAATTTTGATTCTTCAATCTTTTGGGCCAGTTTCTGCTGGGCCCCGCTGCCCCAACTCCAGTGCAGGTTTTCAATGTCCATCTCAACAAAGGTGAGCCGCTTTGTCTCTGGTTTTGAGGCGAGCTGCCACGTGCATCCGGATACCGTATCGATCAGGAACACGCCCGCCTGCTGGCCGGCTGATACGGAGACCAGCTGGAACCGGCCAATATTAATCTGAGCTGAAGCACTTCCCACCACTATTAGGGAAAGACCGGCAATTAATAAGAAAACCAGCAACTTCTGCATTGTCTAATCCTCCTGTGAAAGTGATTTTTCATTTGACAAATTTTAGGAACTAATACTAAATAGTGAGATATTTTGTCTATAGAGGATTAATTTAATGTAAACCCCGCCTCTTGAGGCGGGCACAAAGCCGATGGGGTTTCCAAAGGGGAGAAGCGGAAGCTCTCCCCTTTGGTCGAACTCGGGGATTCAAACCCCGTGTTCGATATAACTTAATTTTTGTTAAGGTTCTGCTACAAGAAGGAGTCGCCTGAGTGTATAAACATACTTGCCCTCCTAAAGAAAGATTGTCCAAGCAGGCACTGGCCCTTCGGACCACAGTTTTTCTGATTCTTACTGCCCTCATCATCCTTATTCAGCCCTCTTTCGTTTTAGCCCAGGCCTCGCCGGAGGCAACGGTCTATACAGACCGGGCGGTTCTTGCTTACGATGCCAAGCGCTACAACGAAGCTTTAAAAGAGCTTAAAGAGGCACTGCGCCTCAATCCCAAGAGTGTTGATGCGCTATACTATCATGGACTCGTGCTCTTGGCTTTAAAGCGACCCTCCGAGGCGCTGGCTTCCCTCGAGAATGCCCTAAAGCTTCGCCCCGGAGACGTTGACGTCACTTTCCAACTTGGTGTCTTGTATTTCAATCAGAAGGATTATGAAAAGGCAGAGCCGCTGCTACAACAGGTGTATCGAGCCTCGCCCAAGCGGCCGAACATCGGATATTACCTCGGCTTCATGGAGTATCGGAATAAGAACTATCGGGCGGCCATAAAATTCTTCCGTGCAAATGTCCCCAGCGATAAAAATTTCGCCCAGCTGGCCCGCTTCTATACCGGCCTTGCCGTAGGCGCCTTGGGTTTCGCCAAGCAGGCACGTGCCGAGATAGAGGAAGCCCTGCGTCTCCAGCCGATCTCTCCCCTTACGAAACCTGCCCAGAGATTTGGCGAGGTGCTGCAGAGAAGGGCCGAGGAAGAGCGGTTTTTTCGTGGCGAGCTTCGGCTGGGTGTCTATTATGATACCAACGTCCCCGTAATCCCCAATGTCAGTAGCGATATTGTAGGTCAAGCCATACGAGCAGGGCAACAAAGGCGTAAAAGTGAAGGTGAGATAGCCTCCCTAGACCTTTCCTATACATGGCTCAAAACCCCCCCCTCTCACCCCAATGGAGAGTGGGAAGGAACCATCTCCCACAGATTTTTCCAGGCCTATAACAACCACCTGCCAAAGTTCAATACGCAGAGCCACACACCCACAATTTCAGTCGTCAATCGAGGTTCGGTTCCGACTCGCTGGGGGGATCTACCGTACTTTGCGGGCCTTCAGTATACCTACGACTTCATCACCCTGGCCAACTCCAGGTTTGTTCAGCGTTTCATTGTAAATCCATACTTCACGCTCGTTGAGAAATCTTTTAAGGTGCCCTTGGGGTCCGGGATAAAAGTGGACAACATTACCAACCTCCAGTTTCGTTTTCAGCAAAAAGATTTCTTCAACGACAGTGAGGTGGTGCGGCGGGAGCAGCGCGACGCGCAGAATTACATGATTGGGCCTACCCATTTTTTTCTGTTTGAGGGTGGCCGCCATTATCTAAAGATAGGCTACCAGTACGATTATGAAAATGCCGAGGGGCAAAACTGGACCTATTGGGGCAGCCGCGCCGTTGTTGGTATGCAGTACACCCTTCCTAAAAAATGGTGGGATATTCGTTTACGCTACGAGCTAGACTACCACTGGCGCTACCATAAAAACAAGCATAGCCTTCTTCCGGCGACCAGCATTAACACTAAAAAGCGGCGTGATAGAGAGGCCGTCCATTTTGTCAGTATTGCCAAAGACTTTGCCACTGACTTTGCAAAATCGTTTCCGTTTACCAGTTGTTCCCAGGGCCGTTGTCCCTTCACTATTTCGGTGGATTACCTGTTCGATGATAACGATTCGAATATAAGGCCCTTCGATTACAAGCGGCACGTCGTGACCACCAGCATCACCTGGCGGTTTGATAGCTCCGCATTTGCGAGCCTGGCACAATGGGCCGCCGCGCCCGCGCCTTGATCACACGCGCCACATCCTGACCACAAGCCTCCGCCTTGCGGCATTAATCTACTGTAGTGCGGCATAGTTATCTTTACAGACCGTTCGTGGTGAGCTTGTCGAACCACAGATGGAGCACGCTGCAAATTTTCACCCTTCGGCTGGCTCAGGGTGAACGGAAAATGTAAAGAAGCGTTAGACGCACTACAATAGCTCTCAGCAATCAGCGCCTAACCGTAAATGAAAATTGAAAATATCAAAATGCAAAGTGCAAAATTATCTCTTTCTCGCTGTAACTATTGACTTAGCGATAATATTGGTCAATTCTTCAGCCTCTTGCAAAAGCGCCGAAAGGTTTGGATCTGTAACTGGAATAAGCCCTGTCTTTCAGATCAATCGTAACCAGTAAGAGGATTCCCGAAGTTCCTTTAAGACAAGGTGCAGCTTGTGAATAAAATCCGCTCGACTCTCAGCGCCACACGCCTTTTCGTAGTTGGCCCCTGCTGATGTACCCGAACGTGTTAATTGTCCACCGATATGGCGTCCAACGCCAGTTTTATTAAGTCGTAAAGCCAACTTAATGATCTCTGCGGCAAAGTCTAATGATCGTCCTGAAAGGTCATTTCTTTTATTTTGCATTTTGCACTTTTCATTTTGCATTCCATCCGGTGCTGCGCCCAATCCGCGCCCTTAATTGAACGGTATTGGGATTTATGCATCGATTCAATGCCTCTCAAGCCGCCTTCTGTTGCGATGAGGCGTCCGGTTTGGCTGAATCGGAAGCCGAGCCGGTGCTGTGTAGCGGAAGGGTGACACGTTCGATCGGCTGAGCGTTACTTTGTGCACGCCGTTCTCGAAGCCATCGACCCAAGAAATAACTGACGGACATCAACGATCCAGATGCG
>JACZXR010000388.1 GCA_022571535.1 Deltaproteobacteria bacterium
GAGTTGTTCGCCCGAAGCGCTATTCCATAGGGCGAGTCATCGTTTATCCGATACCATAACCCAAATTCAACGGAAAATTTAAAATATGTTTGGTTAGTTTTTGATTCATGGGGGGGTGTCTTTTGGAGCATTCCGCGGTTGGTTGTTGTAGGACATTGTCTGTCACGAACCAAGAGAGAGGCTCGGTTTGATTCAGTTCTGTGATGGAGGCACCAAAGGTGTCATTCTTTTTTAGTGGCGGAAGGCCCAGAGTCATTGGGCACCGGGGCGCCGCAGGGATTGCTCCAGAAAACACTTTGGTCTCTTTTGAGAGGGCGCTTGACGAAGGGGCTGGCTTCATTGAAATGGATGTGCGGGAAAGCAAAGATGGGGAGATCCTGGTCATCCATGATGCTACGCTGGAGCGAACCACCAACGGTCATGGAGAAATCCGGCAGTGGAAACTCAAGGAGCTGAAAAGTCTCGACGCAGGCTGCCGGTTCACTTTGGATGACGGAGTGACCTATCCTTATCGAGGTCAGAAGATAGAAATTCCCACGCTGGGAGAGTTCTTTTTCTCTTTTCCCGAGGTGAGAACGACCATCGAAATCAAACAGGACAATCCGGGATTCGTTAAAAAGTTGATCGAGACCATTCGGCAGTATGGTCGAGAGGGTTGGGTGCTGTTGGCCACCGAGGAGGATGAGGTGATGAAGGAGATTCGGAAAGAGATCCGTGACCACGATCTGGCCATTGCCACCGGGTTCTCCTATGGAGAGGTCGAATCTTTTCTCCGTTGGGTATGGGGGGGGCAAAGGGATGACTTTACGCCTCTAGGACAGGCCCTTCAGATACCTTGCACGTACGGTGATTGGACCCTCATCACCGAGCAGACGGTAAAAACGGCTCATGACCTGAAATTAGAAGTGCATGCATGGACCATCAACGACATCGGGGAAATGAGGCGACTACTCAGCCTTGGGGTCGATGGGATCGTTACGGATTACCCGGCACGCCTGAGAGATCTGGATGCGAAAGCAGCAACTGGCTGAGAGGTGAACCCCTCGTGGGTCTTTTTTCAAATCGAATAGAGCGTTAGAATAGATTTATGGCAACCACTGAGTCGTATAAGGGTTTAGGCAGGGATAAAAAATATACGATCATTATCCTGCAATGGGTGATTGCGATCGCCACCTCTTTCCTCATCCTTTTCCCCAAGGGCGAGGTTTCTCAGGATCCAGCGGTCTATGTTTTGATCGTTCTTTTTCTGTTTAGCGGCCTGGTTCTCAATCGCCTTCCCGAGAGTGTTTTTTACCACAGATACTTTGATTTCGGCTTGCTTGTTTGGGACACGATACTTCTCTCCGCCGCAATATACGTTAACCGGCATATTTCGTGGGAGCTCTTTCTCCTTTACTTTTTCGTGCTGTTTCTTGCAGCCATGGGAGAGAGCATGTTGAAGATCGTGCTCGGTTCCGTCGTCATCAATGTGGTCTACGTCGGCCTTCTTGTCCAACAGGGGAAAGATATCAGCCAGTTGGGGAGTGATGTTTTTATTCGTATCATCTTCCTTTTCGGAGTTTCCATCCTTTACGGATATCTCGCAGAAAATGCGAATAGAGAGAGACGGCGGGCGGAGACAGCGGAAGAGAGGGAGCATCTAAAGATGGGCTTGGTCTCGGCCATGGCCCACGACATTAAGAACCCATTGGGGATCATTATGGGGTACGCCGAGCTTAAATTAGACGAGGCTGAAGGACGTGAAGATGGGGGGGAAGTCTCGATCTGGAACCGAGTCGAAGACAGCGGTCGCAGAATCGTCAATCTGGTTACAGGATTCCTTGAGGCCAGCAAGGCCGAGTCGGGAAAACTAAAAATAGGGGACGAGCCGGTGCAAATCAATCGGCTTCTCAGAGAAGCGAGCCAGCAGCAGGAGGGGGAAATTCACAAAAAGGGGCTTACCCTGGAGCTGGATCTGGAGGAGAGGCTCCCCGATGTGCGGGGTGACGAAAGCCAGCTCGATCGGGTGTTTTGGAATTTGATCGGCAATGCCATTAAGTTCACCCGAAGCGGCGGCAAGGTCAAGATCAGCTCGTGGAGTGACAACCGCCATATCTGTGTGGCCGTCCAGGACACAGGGGTCGGGATCTCAAAAGAAGATCTCCCACTTCTCTTCGCCGAGTTCCGGAGGATAAAAACATCGGAGAAGATCGAGGGTACCGGCTTGGGCCTATTTATCGTCAAGACGATCATCGAGGCTCATAAGGGTACCGTCTGGGCCGATAGTCCGGACGGACAGGGGGCAATCTTTACGATTCGCATTCCGATCCAATGATAGACAAGTGACCTTTGAAACATGAATCTGAAGAAATCGATTCCCTCATAGAGTCCCTGGATCATCCTGACAAAGCGGTCGTTCGCCCGGCCGTCGATTTGCTGATCGGGATTGGATCTCGAAGGCCTGAGATTCAAGAAACTCTGAGCCGGTACCTACAGGATCCTTGCCGGAAAAAGCGCTGGCCCATCGCCTATACCCTTGCCCAAATTTCTTTTCCTTCATCGCTTTGCCTGGATCTCCTGATAGAGGGTCTGGGAAATGAGGACCTGGACATCCGTTGGGCGACGGTTCACCTCCTTACCCGTCTTGGAAAAAGCGATCAACGAATAACTCCTCTTTTATTGGATCTTCTAAAGATAGGGACCGCGACCCAGAGAAGGCTAGCCGTTTACTGCCTTCGTGATCTGGGTATTGGAGAGGAGACCCGGCTTGATGGGGTGCTACAGGCTCTTCGTGATCCCGATCCGCTGGTCCGTGTGGCAGCAGTCACAAGCCTAAAAACCCGACCCGAGGTCGGAAAAGTCGGGTTGGATCTTATTCTCCACCTTTTTTTGGAAGATCCGGATTCCAGAGTTCAGCACGTCGCTGCGATCACGCTAGCAAAATTAGGGGCACCTACGGACGAGATCCGCACGGCACTGAGGGATGCCGGCAGGGGCAGAGATCCTCGGCTCAGAAAAGCTGCTGCCGCCGCTCTGGAGTTGCTGCAAAAAAAAGGGCCCGTGCCACCAGCCAAGTAGATTGGCTGGTAAACGGGCCCCCGGTGGACTGAGGGGATTTCAAGGCTCCGAGCCTGAACCCCCATTAAAGGTTGGGCTTAGAGCCTAAGTCTCAGCCACCTCGCAGTCACTACATTTATTTATCATATTCAGACCACCTCCTTTCGCTGCTGTGCCCAGTTTAGGAAAGTAGCGCTTGTCTGTCAATCCATATTTGACATTACTGCGAAAAGTGTGGGGTCAGAGGAAGCCGAGGGGGGTCTGCCCCTTATTTATTTACCCCGTACCACAGAACGCCCCGTGCGTAAGCGCGGGGATGAATGTTCCGACCTCCCTGTAGGGGCAGCGCCCCAAAGCTACGGACGTAAGTCCGTGGTACGGGGTTTACAGCCAGCCGATGAAGCAGATC
>JACZXR010000389.1 GCA_022571535.1 Deltaproteobacteria bacterium
CGGTTTGATAGATCAAGTGCAGGTACCGGACCAGTTCCTGGGTCGTGAAGTTCTCTGCACTTTGAAACAGCATGTAGTCCCCATAAGGGTTTCGTGTGAGAAAGGGGCCACCTTGTTGTAGCACTTTTCTCTGAAACTCGGCGAAGCTCATGCCTTTTCGCCACCTGGTGCGCATTTCACTCTCGATCAAGTGGCGCACGGTCAAGAGCTGCCGAACCTGGTTGACAATTGTTGCCAAAAGCCTCAGGGCGTGATCCCCCTGAAAGAGGAGGCGCCTTAAATGTCCCAGGGAACGGATGGCGTCCCGTTTGGCAATCGAGTTGGTTAGGTCGAAAACCCATGCCTCCGCTTGATCCAAAAAGGCCTCGTCCACATCTTGTGCACTGATCCCGGGACTTTCTCCCACATAGAGAAAGAGTTTCTCTATTTCCTGGTGGAAAGCCCAGAGCTCATCTCCGGCCCGCGCCAGGATCATTTCTCTGGCTTGGGGTTCTATCCTTTTCCCCGCCTCTCTGAGGCGCTGTTCCAGAAACACACCAAGCATTTCTGGTTTGATTCTGCCGCTCTTCTCCCGATTCAAGCTAAGGTCGAGGACCGCTCCCTTTTCCTCTAACCTCCGATAGAGCTGGGTCCTCCGATCTACGTGAGAGGCGATTATCAGCAGGACTGCCCAGGGAGGCACGCCCTCCTCCATGAGCTTCAAGATCCTGTCCCGCTTCTGCACACTTAACTCCATTCCTTGACTGAGGCAAAATGCGAGGATGGGTTCCAGGTCCCCATCTGCTCCTTTACTCAAGAGTTGGTTAACCTGAGGTTCTGAAGGTGAGTCCTGGGCCAGCTTCCACTGTGCTTGGGTCACCCCCTCTAAGACCATGAGGTCCAAAAAAAGCCGTGCCGCCTCATCTTTTTTTTCTTCACCCCAGAGCTGCAGGACCTTTTCTGTCAACTCTCCCTTGCGCTCACGGGAGAAAAAGTACGGTGCGTTCTCAATCAAGACAGTCTTCCTGCCGGGAAAGAGCGGCGGGGTTTTAAGCGCTGCCTCGATCTGATCCCACGGTGTGGAACGACCATCGAAGCGCTCCAGATTGAAGGCCCGTTGTTCCGTGGGTGAGATAACGTCGAGGATCGCTTTACATGCATCGTGCACCTGGAAATCATCCCCGTGCAGCACGATGAATGGGTAATCCTTTCCCTTACCGATATCAGACAGGAGGCCTTTGAGATTTCCCTTCATGCTCAGTCGGGATTCTAACCCCGATCCATAAAAAGGTCGAGAGCATACGCCTTTAGATTATTGGGATACCCGCAGTTTGCCGCGGGCACATGACCGACCTGCTTGTGCAGGCAGGTGGGGTTTCCCCTGTGGCAGATATAATTTGATTGTTCAGAATTTAGAGGCGGGCAAGGATAAAATCAGCGTCTGAGGGTCCACATTTGAGTCTTCTCATTCCAGGCATAATCCGATTTCCAGACCCTAAGACCGATTGTGAAGTCACCGCCCGATCGCGTGACAAAGGCCCTTTCACTGGAGTGAGGAATGTCCACTCGGGCCACTAAATAGACTACCTTACGGAGCCACTTGTTTATCAGAATGCGGTCTCCCACCTTCATGTGGGTCCGCTTCTGATTGTTTTTCTTCATTCCTCAAATTTAGCATCGCTTCGGCCTTTACGCAATTTATCAAAGATGCCGCCTGGATAAATCACCCGCGGTTGTCAACCCCGATCCGAAATTAATCAGTCAAGGAAATCTTCCCTGATGATCATCAGACCGCGACAAATACCTGTTTCAAGCATGAATCAGTAACTCACCTTTAGTGTAGTTGCAGACCGACGATCAAAATGCCGGTAACTGGTGTCCTAAGCCGCTCAACACCGGAAATGTTTCGATTATATTTTCGGATCGGGGTCAAAAGCGGCCGGATTTCCAGGTTTAGCTCCTGGACCCCCTTCTCCTTTCCTCTTCTGGTGGTCTCACATGACGGAAGAGGTAATAAAAAGTAAAGTCGTGAGCCAGTTGGAGACTTCCGCCGATCATCAGTGGTATGTTCAGAGAAAGGCTCTGCATCATGTAGCCGGAGAGCATAGGGCTGATACCGAAAGGTATGACTCGGGCTAGGTTGGTCACTCCAGCAGCCGAGCCCCTCTCCTCTGACTTTACCATCGCCATTGTGAAAGATTCACGCAGGGGATTATCCATATAGGCTACGAACGAGCGGAGGACCATCATCACACCTGCAACAAAAAACGAAGGGGCAAAAGGAAGGAAAATGTAGATCAGCGAGGCCGTGGCGTGGGAAGAGACCATTGCCCTTACAACCCCGATGATGCGTGCGATCATAGGCGCCACAAGGAAGGAGAGGGCGGAGAAGATAAATAACAGGAAGTACAGTTTCCCTAAGACCATCTCCTCTGCGCCAAAACGGAGATTGAACCAGAAGGGGAGCCATGGAGAAATCATGCCGGCCCCCATGTTGTCTAGGAATCCTAGAAGGGACATCTTTGTTACGAAGCCCCGGGACTGCTTGGAGATGATCTTTTGCCTTACCTGGGGGCGGTGTTCCTCATGAATCGCTCGGTAGATAAAGACTAAGGCGAAACTGAAAACACAGGTCAGGGCAAAGAGCGGCTTATACGAATTGATCGAATTCCAGGCCCACTCCTCCCGGAGATACTGTGGGAGGCCGCTCATCAGTGCCCCCAACGATCCTAGTATCGAACCGACAAAGGAGTTGATCGCAAAGATCTGGTTTCTCTCTTCCGCGCTGCACTTTTCCGCCAGGAGTGCTTGCTCAACAGGATTGAATGTCCCGCCTCCTTGTCCCCCTCCCGCCGAGCCTCCGGCTCCCACATTAACCAAGACCACAGCCAGCAGGATAAAGGCGAGGTGGCTAGTAAGGACTAGGATTGTGCTGGAGAGAATGGTCAGGATTGCCAAGAGAATAAGGACCTTTTTCCTCCCAATCCGATCGGACGCAAAGCCCCAAACAGCGGTGAGAAGCGCTCCACTGATATAGGAAACAGAAAGGACAAGCCCAATGATTACAGTGGAGTAACCGATCCTGCCCAAATAGATGGCGAAGACGATATTCAAGTAGGAAAAGGCAAAGGCCCTTATTCCGCGTGAGAACATGATGAGCTTTATGTCTCGCTGTATCGATTTAAACATTGAGGGAGAGGGAGGAAGCCTGGAATCTCCTAGCTATCTCATCTGGGAAATCTGATTTCAAGAGGGAGGCAAGACTGAAAGTGTCCTCTTTATTTAATGTAAACCCCGCCTCTTGAGGCGGGCACAAAGCCGATGGGGTTTCCAAAGGGGAGAAGCGGTAGCTCTCCCCTTTGGTCAAACACGGGGATTCAAACCCCGTGTTTGATATAATTTGATTCTCGCTCCTCAAAGTGAAGCCAGGCTTTCCTTGACATCTGCCACTCTGTTTTTTATA
>JACZXR010000390.1 GCA_022571535.1 Deltaproteobacteria bacterium
CTGGCCAGGCCACTAGCTGGTGAAGAACAGATCCTATATGCGGAGGTAGACCTGAATGCATTCGACGAAAGAAGCCTCATGCGTGATATTACAGGTCATTACCAAAGAGCAGATGTGTTCCATCTAACGGTAACTTGTGAAGATACGCCGCTGCTGACGGTCATTGGAGCTAACCAAAAGGAGGCGATCCCCGTGACGCAGGAAGCCCGATCTTCCGTGGACCCGTCTAGTGATAAGTCTCAAATCAAGAACACCTGAGGCATCGGCTGTATCAATAGGTATGGTGTCAGGTTTTAATTATGTGATATTGTTTCTCTCTGCTATCTCTCCGACATAAAGCAAATTGAAAAAGCCTGACATCATTATACCGGATTGTACAACCGTCAGAGGATTCACCAATCGCTGGGTTATCAGAGTCCAGTAATGGTTGAGTCGATGAATGGTGCCGCTTAATTCAGTGCCCGTCAAACCCGGGTACCTCAGGGTGACCATTTCCCCCTTACACGACCTAGTCTCACCTATTCCTCAGCCCTCCTCGACCTCGGACACCTCGGGCGAGTAGTCATAGTCACCAGATCTCAGCCCTTGGACAGCGAAGATTAGCAACGCCACGAATCCCCAGGCCAGACCGACGATGACACCGGCGTCAAGGATGCCGCGCCACGGCTGGGGGAGGAGTCGCACCAGCAAGATCAGCACTATAATGCCGAGGGTCAGGGAGTAGGAGATCATGAGCCGCCGGCGTTGTGCGTGGAAGAACCCCATACAGAACAGCGGTGCCGCCACGACCCTCACCAGCGTCGGGTGCTCCCGCAAATAGCGGGCCCGAGCAACGACCCGCGGCGAGAACCCGCGCTGGAACCCCAGGTATCCCTCGCTGTAGCCCATGAACGCTACACAGACGAGCATCAGCGACCAGTGATGCCAGGCCAGGTCCATGCGCAAGGCCTCCAGCGCCCAGGGAGTAAGGCGAACGACGGCGCTGCCGAGGAGAACCGACACACCGAGCAGGCCCCAAAGCGCGCTTACCAGGCCTACTGTTGTCCGGAGCGTAACTTTCATCATCGGGAAATCGGGAACAAAATACGCATTTCTTCTTGACTCATAAGTCCGATACTTCATTGAGTGCCCTTTTGGCTCTGGCGTTTCGGACAAACCGCGTCATCTCATGACTCATGAGAAGGTTCTCTCGAATAGTTCCTTGACTGCTTTCTTGCCGTTCTCTTCGAGAAAGCGTGTCCCTGTCCCCCCGAAATGAGTGTGGCTGATGACAGGCTCGTCTCCTCTCATGCGCTCGGACCAGTCTACCTGATTCCAACTGAACCACACATTACGTTTCTGATCGAACACGTACAATGGTTTGTTGCATAGTTTGGCAAACTCAGCGCCCCATCCAGTGCCGCCCTTTACGGTCTTGTCCTCCAGTATCTCTCCAATCACGTAGATCTCCTGTCCATTGTTAATCTGATACCAGATGGTCTGCAGAAGCTTGCGAATTGTCAGATTGTCAGTAAAGCGGCGATTCATCAATCGTGAGACGTATTCCAGGCTCACGTCACCACTTTTCAGTTCTTCGTGATTCAGGACGCGCAAGCCTCGTTGCCGAACAATATGGTGTCCTTCGAACGTGAAGTTCACTTCATCAATTCCAAAGCGCTCCGCATTAGCGCCGAATTCCGCTTCAGCCCCTTTAGCGCCTCCGCTAAAGAGAATACAATCTTCCTTCTTCATGCTCGTTCCTTTCTTTACCCCCTGTGATTTTATAGATGCACTGAATAAAGTACAGGTATACCTTCAAATGGGAAAACTTACAATTTACCATGCCAGGGTTGCCTGACCCCTATCCCTTTATTTTACCTCCGTTTTCTATTAACATGCGCCACCATGGATTTCCTCGTTATTCAAGACCTCACCAAGAAATTCGGTTCCGTTGTCGCGGTTAACAAGGCGAGCCTGAATGTTCGCGCCGGGGAGCTGCTCGTCATCATCGGGGAAAGCGGGTGTGGGAAGACTACGCTGCTGCGTCTTATTGCAGGATTGGAAACCCTGGACAGCGGGCTCATCTTCATTGGCGGAGCACCGGTCAATGATATTCCCGTTGGACAGAGAGGTGTGCAGATCATCTTTCAACATTACGCCTTATGGCCGCATATGAAGATCTACGATGACCACAAGTACACCAACATGACCCTACCCTTGAGGGTCAGGAAATGGTCCAGAGATAAGATACGTGATTACATTCTCCCGCTGGCAAAAAGCCTGCAGATTCACGAGGATCTCTTTCAGAGAAAACCCGATACCCTGTCCGGTGGCGAGCAGCAACGTGTCGCCATGGGTAGGGCCATGGTGACGGCACCACGGGTCCTTCTCATGGACGAGCCCCTGAGCAACCTCGACCCGGCCAGCCGTATCAGGATGCGGGCTGAGGTCCGGAGCTTCCATGAGAAGAACCGGCTGACCACGCTTTATGTGACGCACAACGTCACGGACGGCATTGACCTCGGAGACCGAATAGCCGTAATGCGCGACGGAAGCTTCGAACAGGTCGATACCGTCCAGAAAATAAGGGAGCGCCCGGTCAACCAGTACGTAGCTGACTTCTTCAAGCCCGTGGAGCTGAAATTCGCCAAGCTAAGATCATGGCAAAGTCCTTGAATTGACAGTTAAGAAAAGGAGCTATTCATTAGAGGAAAGGGAGACCGACATAGACGATTTGCCAAGTCTTATTTTTCGATTTCTTATGTCAGGCGTTGGATGGGGTCCGACAGTGAAGCAGGAGATCGCAGCTAAAAGTCACGGCAGACAACAACCTGGACGCCATCGTGCACAAGGCGATAGAGCACCAGCCGACACTCATTAGCCAGGGTGTCAACCCGCCTTATGTCGACCAGAAGGGGGCTCCGCATTTGTACACCTTCCTAGTATTCGTTCCAACGATCGTGGTCCCTGCTGGTTTTACGCGCGACAATCTGCCCGCCGGGATCAGCTTCCTCGGACGGCCGTACGACGATGGAACGGTGATATAGCTGGCCTACCCCTACGAGCAGGCGACCCTCCATCGCAGGCCGCCAGCTAGTACAACTTCGCTTTAAGTTGAGCCACGAGAGCGGTACTCAAGCCCCTAAAGCGTAATGGTTCCACCGAGGCGATGGACATGGTTGACATAACGCCCCGGTATCGGCTAGTTTTTGCTCAATATATTTGAGGTTAACCCCGCCTCTTGAGGCGGGCACAAAGCCGATGGGGTTTCCAAAGGGGAGAAGCGGCAGCTCTCCCCTTTGGTCGAACACGGGGATTCAAACCCCGTGTACGATATAACTTGATGGCCCCCGCGCCAGGTTGGTTCTCTATGAGAAGAAAAGCGCGAATAGGATAGGAAAGGAGCCAGAACAATGGGCATTGATAGTGGACTTTACGAACGTACCTAC
>JACZXR010000391.1 GCA_022571535.1 Deltaproteobacteria bacterium
CATTCCTTAACCAAAAAGGAACAACCAAACCCCGATAAATCGGGCAACTAAAGCAAAAACTTCCCTGCCTGTGCGTTCCGCACGCAGACAGGCCTCTCCATAGAAAAACCATGCCCGGCATACCCCAAGAGACAATCGATAGGGTCCTGGACGCAACGGATATCGTCGAGCTTGTAGGCTCCTACGTCACGCTTAAAAAAGTAGGCCTTAACTTCCAGGGACTCTGCCCGTTTCACAGCGAGAAAACCCCCTCCTTCAGCGTGAGCATGGAGAAGAGAATGTTTCGCTGCTTCGGCTGCGGCGCGAGCGGGAACGCCATAACCTTCATCAAAAGACATCAGAAACTCTCCTTCCCCGAGGCAATCCGGCTGCTTGCCGAAAGGTCGGGGATCAGCATAGCGACGGAGGAGGACAAGAAAAGAGAAACCCTCGTTTTCTGTGTCGCAAAGGCCCAGGAGGAGTTCAGACGGCAGCTCAAATCAGGCTCCTACCTGTCACCCCTTAAGTATCTTAAAGAACGGGGCGTTAAAGCGGAGACACAGGAAGAGTTCGGGATCGGATACGCGGGCTCGGTCAAGGAGTTGATCGGCTCGCTCAAGAGGTGGGGAATCCATGACAAAACAATCCCCCTGAGCATCGGGCTCCTGAGGGAAAAAGAAAAGGGCATGACTTGTCCCTTCATGGGACGCATAACGCTTCCCATCGTGGACCACAAGGGCAACACGGTGGGGTTTGGAGGAAGAGCCATCGAGAACAGCCAGCAGGCAAAATACGTGAACTCCTCTGAATCGGCTATCTTCAGCAAGCGCAGACTCCTCTTCGGACTTAACAGAGTAAAAATCTCAGACGACACGGTTCTGGTAGTCGAAGGCTACTTCGATGTCTTAAGTCTTCACCAGGCAGGCTTCACAAACACCGTCGGGCTTCTGGGAACGGAACTCAGTGCCGAGCAGGCCAAGATACTCGAAAGACTCGCTCATAACGTCATCCTCATTTTTGACGCCGATGCAGGAGGAAAAGCTGCCATCCTCAAGTGCCTCAAAATTCCCCGGCAAAACTTGAGCGTAAAGGCGGTCCTTCTCCCTGAGGGCGATCCGGATGAGTTTATCCGGAAGGGGAAAGTAACCGAATTCCAGGGGCTCATCGAGAAGGCCAGAGGGATCAGAGAGATAGCAGTGGAGATCATCGGCCACAGAGTAAAAGAAGAGAGCGTGGAGCGTCTCACCGAGGAAGCCACTCGAATAGCAGCGGAAATTCCCGACGGCATGGAGGCCAACCTATTTGCCGAGGAAGCGGCCAAAACCCTGAACGTCCCTGCCTGGGTACTCCAGGAAAAGACGCAGGCCAGAAGAGAAAAAAAGGAAAAAATAGCCGAGAGGAAAAGGGGCCTGGAAAGATTCCTGGTGAATGAGCTTCTCAAAAACCCGGGCCTCAAGGACATGCTTAGGCTTGAGGCGCTCAAAGACCTCTTCGAGGAAGGCGAGGAGAAGAGAATCCTCGTAAGACAAATCCTCAAGCAGTAATAAACCCACCGCCAGACAACCCCATAAAGCTGTAGAAAAGTGGCCCAAAAATGCCCCAATCCGGCCGGTCAACAACGCTCAAGACGCTTAAACTAGGGCAGTTGAGGGAAGAGAAAGTGGTGTTGCGTATGGCGACCTCCACCGGAGGTGCTAAGAGGCGCCCGCGGCGGAGGTCCCCTACTCCTCCAACGAGGAAAACCAGAAGGGGCCTTCGGGAGGAGGACACCACCATGCAGAAATCCCGAAGAAAGGAGAAGCCGCTACTCTATACGCTTCTCATCATGGCTCTCGTGCTCAACAGCACCATAGCCTTTTTCCTGTTAGCCAACAGAGACCGGCTGATCAGCCCGCCGGCGAAGGCGGCAGCGGAGCCTGGAGTATCGTCTCTAAGTTCCAGGCCTTCGGAGATGGAAAAAAAGAAGGCCATCTCTGGGGCTGTCTCAAGGCCAGCCGGGACTCAGGGCCGAAGGCCGGAGAGAAGGCTTGGCGCTGTCAAGTCCGTGACCGTGGCGAACGCGCCGGTAAAGAAAGAGGGAGCGGAGAGGAAAAATAAGATCGTCTTCTTCCTCTCACCGCATCTTTACAGGCTCAGGCGGGATACGATCCTCGTAACCAGGAAAGACCGGACGAGGATTATCATCCCGAAAGGCACGGTCGTGCGCGTCGCCGGGTTCGCAGATGGCGACAGGGCCCTTGTGGTCTCCCGGAGAGGAAAGCCCGACGGGTACGTCCCAAGGGGCGCGCTCGTCGATGTGGCGGACGAAAAAGAGACTGTCACATCCTCTCCTATTCGCTCTGAGGCCACAGGGAGAAGCGTCAGCCCTAAAGCGAACCTGCCCACTAGAGTGGCTGGCGGACCGTACGGAGGATCCATCACATTGGGTCCGGCGTATATTTACGTCAGCCGAACCGGCCAGGTGAACGGGAGTTTCTCCCGCTGAGAGCCAGGGGATTGAGGCAGACTCTTCCCTCAACCCCAATCGAAAATGGAAAAAGCGTGATCGGACATGAGGAAGCCTGAGCATGTATACCAAACCAGCAAAGCTACCCAAAGAGACTCTCGCCGTCTTTCATAACGACGGGCTTAGAGCCCGCATCTTTTACGAGAAGTACGCCCTTCGAAGCGAAGAGGACGAGATCCTGGAGAGAACTCCCGAAGAGATGTGGAAGCGCGTCGCCCGTGGGCTCGCTTCCGTAGAGAAAGAGGAGAAAAGGAAAGAGTGGGAGAGAAACTTTCTCTGGCTTCTCAGCGATTTCAGGTTTGTCCCTGGCGGGAGAATCCTTCACGCCATAGGGAACCCGAACAAGGTCACGGCATTAAACTGCTACGTCATCCCAAGTCCAAATGATTCAATATCTGGGATCTACAAGACGGCGTGGGAGCTGGCAGAAACGTTCAAGCGGGGAGGTGGTAGCGGTGTCGACCTCTCCTCGCTGCGCCCCAAGAACTCGCGGGCAAACAATGCAGCCAGGATCTCCACCGGTGCAGTCTCTTTCATGGAGCTTTACTCCCTCACCACGGGGATCATCGGCCAGCAGGGTCGCCGCGGAGCCCTCATGCTCACCATATCTGACTCCCACCCCGACGTCTTGGACTTCTGCAAGGTAAAGCGAAACCGCACCTTAGTCCGCCACGCCAACATCTCGATCAGAGTGACGGACGCCTTCATGAAGGCTGTGGGCCAAGACGACGATTGGCTCCTCCATTACGAAAACCTTGAAGACTGCATTGAGGTAAAAAGAACGATCCAGGCCAGGGAGCTCTGGAACGAGCTTATAACCGGAGCGAGAGACTACGCTGAACCCGGCTCCCTCTTCTGGGACACCATACAGCGATACTCCTCCTCGGATAGATACCCGGGGATGGAAGTAGCAAGCACAAATCCATGCGGTGAGGAGCCGCTC
>JACZXR010000392.1 GCA_022571535.1 Deltaproteobacteria bacterium
ATTTTCTATAATGTCATCAAACAATAACGCCTCTCAAAGCCCTGAGAAGCGCTGAGAGTAATTCAACTTAGTCAACTACGTCCCCAACGAAGGGAAGAAGGAGTAAGCCATCTAGTAGAGTTTCGGGAGCAAGATGCTTTGACGGTTGATATCTCGCCAACCACGATCGTTACCCTCTACATGTCCCCTGAGTTTAACGCCAAGTTACGGCCGGTTCTATTGCAGCATCTAAGGCCAGGGGCCCGCGTGGTTTCCCATGATTTGGGCATGGAAGAATAGCTGCCGGATAAGGTTGAAATTATGGATGGTGGGCATTTACACGAGCACACGATCTACTTGTGGAAAATAGGTGAATAGCCCGCAAAAAGGGGACGGGTATATTTTCCCCTCTCTTTATCTCCACACTGTCTGCACTAGTCCTTATGTTTGATTGACTAGCGCTGACACCGTGTTCTAGAGTACAGGACACTTAGTCTCGCCGTTGTGTCAACCCCGTCATTCCTGTGAGAGGAGCGTAGATATTGGGTTACATGCCTATTGCTATTCTTGGCGGCGGTAACGGAGCGCATGCGCTGGCGGCCGATGCAGCGCTTCAGGGAGTCCCTGTGCACATGTATGAGGATCCTAATTTCAGCGAGCACTTCCGCCCTACACGGGAGAATCAAAAAATCCGGCTGGTGGCACCACACAGAGATGGCCTTGCTGAGATCAAATGCACTACGCATCACATGGCCGAAGCGGTTAACGGGGTCTCCCTGATTAACGTTGTGACCCCAACAGCAGGTCACGAGGCTATGTTTGAGGCCCTGATTCCCCTGCTCAGTGCCGACCAGACTGTTATCGTTTGGGCTGGTAGATTCGGTGCTCTACGTCTTGCGAAACGCCTCTTCGACACTAGTGGTTCCGCAAAAAATATTACGATTGCAGAAACCAATACTCTCCCCCACGGATCGCGCCTTACAGGGCCTGCTGAGGTTACAGTCTTCTACTTGGCTGTACGAATCTTCGTGGGGACGATACCAGCGGAACTCTCTCCCTCTCTTGCCGTGAAGCTTAGGTCCTTCTGCTCTGTAGCCGTCCCTACGCGAGACATCTTGTCTGCCGCTTTTCGAAACGCTGCAGTGGTCATATACCCCGCTGGAGCTCTGTTGAACGCTGGCCGAGTCGAGTATTCGGGTGGGGATTTCTACATGTTCCGCGAAGGTATTACCCCGTCTGTGGCCAGAGTGATTCGGGCTCTATATGGGGAGATGGAACGCGTGGGGGAAGCACTTGGTTTGGACGTTGAACACTATCCGGAAGAGGCCTTTAGACCACCGTACTCCATTGAGGCTCACGAATTTAGCGACCCCTCGGGTCGCCCTGATACGTTCCGGAACCTGAAAGGCCCGACATCCATCCCCACACGCTACCTTTACGAAAACCTGAGGGATGCCCTTGCTGTCGTTGCAGAGCTTGGGCGCATCACAGATGTGCCCACGCCTGGGATCGATGCCATCATCCGGTTAGGGGGCATGCTCACCGGTGAGGATTACTGGGCTAACCGGCGGGGCCTCGAAACCTTGGGACTCTCCGGTCTCAGCGCAGACGAAATAGTGAAGAGAGTAAGGGAAGGTTTCTCGTAGAAGCGCTCTCGGTGGCAGTTTGCTACGGCAAAGGGGCCAAGTCGGAAATAGAAAGCGGGTCACAAAGCGGGTCAGACTTTCTATGACCCGTGTCAAGCCCTTCTCTGTTTGTTTTCAAGCTGCCTGGCGCAGGCGCTGCCGGGCCATGTTGGCCAGATGATAGTTCTCATCATAAGGCCTATGGTGCTCCCACATTACGAAAATGATTTTCAGCCACTTTGCCTCTAGAGCCCGCAACGCTCGATGATGACCGCTACCCTGTGCCCGTTGACTCCGATAATATGCCTCGGCCCAATCACTTTAGCGTAACGCGACCAAGGGTAGCCAGTACACCGCATAACGCATGTGTTTGTTACAGGCAAAGCGAAAGCATACGATCTGACTTTTCCCACTGCGCTTAGTGACGGGGACCGTCCCCGCTTGGGCTTGAAGGTGCTTAAAGGACTCCCATCGGCCTTGGGCGTCTCCCAGCTCAGCCCAAAGGGCTGGTAAAGTGGTGCCACTCTTTCCTCCCGGCAGCTTCTTGGTTAGTTCAGCCGCCGGCATGGAGGCGAAAAAACGCTCCACCTCCTCCCGGTACTCTTCCACTGCTCTGACCGCAACCCCAAGCTGTTCCACCAACACTCTGACCAGCCACGCCTTGGCCCTCACCACGTGCTCAGGTATGGGTAGTTGTGGACTCTTAAGTTCCTCCCACAGCTCACCCGTACGTGCCTCCCTCAGCCGATGCAACCGCGCAAAGTTCCTCCACCTCTTCTGCTTAAGCTCACAGAGAGCCCTCGGAGTAGGATAGCCCGGAAGAAAATCCAAAGCCACCTGGCTGCTCAGATTCCCAAACACCTCTAGGGGACGGGGATAGTACTCCTTCAGGGTAGCCGTAAGCTGGTTGAGTAGCCGAGTCTGGTGACGCCCCAGCCTATGATGATCCCGAGTCATCATCTTTAGCTCCTGGGCCTTCTCCGAGTTAGGCAGCAAAGCCATAAGGTGAGCATGATCGGTCCTTAAAAACTCCGCCAGCACCCAGGCATCAAACGGATCACTTTTCGACTGGCTCATCCGAAACCGATCACGTACCCGATCCAGAGCCTTCGGGTTAATGGGGTAGACCACTACCTCATGGTCCAAAAGGAAATCCACAATTCTTCCCTCTGGTCTCTCAATAGCGGCCCAAAGGTCTATCCCCTCCCCCTTACGCTCATACAGCCATCTCCCAAAACCACTCATCCCCTCCAGTGTCTGCTTCACCTCCATCTCGGCCACTTTCTTCCCCGCCTTATCACTGACCCAAACCGCATGCATCTCGTCGCCCCAATCCCAATCCACCCCTAAATAGTATCGCTTCATTTTTCCCTCCTTACTCTGCTAGTTCCAAGAAGCCTGAACGGCAGAATTCGCCTTATATCGGTCCTCCATGGGACAACTTTCTATTGAACCTTCGACTCCGTTTTCTCGCTGGCCGGGACAGTCTGACCCAGATCCTCCACAGGAATAAGGCTTGCAAGATAGCAACTTATAAAGTGATCAAGTCTACGGTTGATGGTTGGGAAAGGCTTGTTCAATCCCTTCAGAAAGGGGAGCCAGGGCTTTACATTTAACATTTCCTGCCGGTTTCCGTAGAGATTCTCCCTTAGACGCATCCTTTTCGGGTTGGTAATCCAACCGCCTTTTTCTTTCAGCGACAAGCGGGCGCCCTACGTCGGGGTCAGGCATGCGTATTGAGTTATTAAAGTGGAACGAACTGGCAAACAGGACCGAAAACTCGGGGGACAGGTCTATGGATTTTTGTTTTACGATTTATGAGGA
>JACZXR010000393.1 GCA_022571535.1 Deltaproteobacteria bacterium
TGTGGTCTTCAACCCGCCGGGGTCTTGTGTCAGCTCTTACGGGCCGACGGCTCCATAGCCGTCATGGCCGAACTTGAGGCCTTCGCCCGTGACCACAAGCTCAAAGTTGCCTCTGTTGCTGATCTGATAGCCTTTCGCTTGCGCAGTGAGTCCCTGGTGAAACGGGCAGGGGAAGCTGTCTTTCCTACCGTGCGTGGAGGGACTTTTAAGGCGATTGTCTATAAGAACAATATTGACAATATTGAGCATATGGTCCTGATAAAAGGTAAGTTTCAAAGCGGAGACAGCGTCTTGGTGCGCATGCACTCCGAGTGCCTGACAGGCGACGTTTTCGGCTCGGAGCGTTGTGACTGTGGGGACCAGATCCTTCAGTCCCTGAAGATGATGGACCATGAGGGGAAGGGCGTACTTGTGTACATGCGCCAGGAGGGAAGAGGGATCGGCCTGACCAACAAGATCAAGGCCTATTCCCTCCAAGATCAAGGCTTGGATACGGTGGAGGCCAATCTAGAGTTGGGATTCAAGGAAGACCTCAGGGATTACGGGATCGGTGCTCAAATCCTGAGAGATCTGGGGGTCCATAAACTTCGTTTGTTGACCAATAACCCGCGTAAGATAGTCGGCCTGCAGGGCTACGGGTTGACTGTGACGGAGCGCGTACCCCTGGAGGTGACACCGCATAAGACCAACATCGAATATCTTCGCACCAAGCAGGAAAAGATGGGGCATCTCTTGACCAAGCTGGGGGCCAACCCGGAAGAGTAAGAGTTAGGCAAAATGCAAAGTGCAAATTGAAAAATGCAAAATGTAATGAAAGAGGCAGACAGAAATTATAACTTTTGCACTTTGCAATCTTCATTTATAATAGACACTTATGGTTAAGGTCATTGAAGGGAAACTCGACGCACACAAAATGAAGTTCGGGATCATTGTGAGCCGCTTCAACAGCTTCATCACGGAGAAGCTCCTGGAGGGAGCCATCGATGCCTTGAAGCGCCATGGGGGGGAGGAACAGAACATCGATGTGGTTCGGGTACCGGGCTCCTTTGAGATTCCCTTCTTTGCGCACAAGATGGCTGCCAGCGGTAAATACGACGCCCTGATCTGTCTGGGGGCTGTGGTTCGTGGTGACACCCCCCACTTCGAGTATATTGCCGGAGAGGTCAGCCGGGGGATTTCCAGTGCTATGCTAGAGCACCGTATCCCCATTGCCTTCGGTGTTCTTACGACCAACACGCTGGAACAAGCCATAGAGCGCGCTGGCTCAAAGATGGGGAACAAGGGGTTCGAAGCTGCCCAAACAGCCATCGAGATGGCCAGCCTGAGCAAAGAAATTTCCTAAAATGGAATTACAGGGGATAGGGTATAGGGAATAGGGTGTAGGGGATAGGGTGTAGGGGATAGGGTGTTGGGTGTAGGAAGTCTAGGATGAGGGTGATAAATGCAAAGCGTAGAGCGCAAGGGGCTTGGCGCTAAGAGCCCAGGGTCGAGAGTCTAGAGTCAAGGGCTAAGAGCCAATAGCAGAGAGCAGAAGACAGGAGGCAGGGAGCAGCAGGCAGAAAGTATAGGGCAGCTGGCAGGAGGTAGGGAGCAGCAGGCAGAGGGCAGAAGGCAGGAAGCAGCTAGAAGAAAGCAAAGAGCAGAGAGCAAAGGGCGAAAGAGTAGAGTTCCGTGATTGCCTTCTGGCTCTAGACTCTCAGCTCTGGACTATCTGCTTTTCTCTAGTGTTAAGTGTTGAGTGTCCAGAGCTTAGAGTTTAGAGCTAAGGGCTGAAAGCTGCCTGCTGCTATCTGCCACCTGCTAGCTTCAGATGCGCCTTGCGCTATGTTGTCAGTGGTCAGTAGTCAGTGTTATGTAAAGCATCAGAGCTGAGTAACTAGGATTGAGGACTGAGAGGTGTAGACTACACCCCACACCCTACCCCCTGTCTTCGACTTAGCTCTCAGCTCTCGGTACTAATATTATGGGCGTTAGGCGAAGAGGCAGGGAACTTGCCCTGCAGGCTCTCTATCAGATTGAGATGACGGGGGATATCTCTCCGGCTGCCCTGGATTTATTCTGGGGCTATTTTGAGGGAAGTGCCAAGACGAGAGATTTCGCCCGACGCCTGGTTTCCGGCGTGGTCAAGCACCGGGACGAGATTGACCGCCTGATCGAACAGTCCACCGAGCATTGGAAGCTTACCAGGATGCCCAGGGTGGACCTTAACATTCTCCGGTTGGCTACTTATGAGCTGCTGTGTTGTCCGGATATCCCGCTGAACGTTAGCATTGATGAGGCGATCGAGATCGGAAAGCGCTTTGGTTCGGAGGAATCGCCTACTTTCATCAACGGGGTGTTGGATCACGTCGCAGCTTCTACCGGCGCAAAGGAATAGTGACGGTTGGTGATGGAGGAGAGATACCAGCCGGATAAGATAGAACAGAAGTGGCAGAGGATCTGGGAGAAAAACAAGAGCTTCCAGGTCACAGAAGCCTCAGCCCTACCTAAATATTACCTCCTTGAGATGTTTCCTTACCCCTCCGGCAGGATCCATATGGGTCATGTGCGGAACTATTCGATCGGTGATGTCATAGCACGCTATAAGAGGATGAGAGGTTACAACGTCCTCCACCCCATGGGTTGGGACGCCTTTGGGCTGCCTGCGGAGAATGCGGCCATCGAGCGCGGGATTCACCCTGCCAAATGGACCTTGGAAAATGTCGCCTACATGAGGCAGCAGCTCAAGAAGATGGGATTCAGCTATGACTGGAGTCGTGAGTTCACAACCTGTGATGAGAGCTATTACCGCTGGGAGCAACTCTTCTTTATCGAGATGTTCAAGCGAGGCCTGGCCTATAAGAAGCTATCGACGGTCAACTGGTGCGATAGGTGCCAGACAGTCTTGGCCAATGAGCAGGTGGAAGGAGGGCACTGCTGGCGGTGTGAACAAGAGGTGGGGGTGAGGGAGATTAATCAGTGGTTCCTCCGCATCACGGCCTATGCAGAAGAGCTTCTTCGGGACTGCGATCGGCTGACGGGATGGCCTGAGAAGGTCCTGACCATGCAGCGCAACTGGATCGGAAAATCCTTGGGGGCAGAGATCCACTTTCCGTTCGTCGACCGGGAAGGGAAGCTGACAGTTTTTACGACACGTCAGGACACGATCTATGGAGCCACCTTTGTTTCTCTCGCCGTCGAGCATCCTCTTGCCCTGGAGCTTTCCAAGGGCACCTCACAGGAGTCTCAGGTTAGGGAATTTGCAGGGCGGATCAAAAAAATCAACCAGGCCCGTAGGGGGACCGAAGAGGTGGAAAAAGAGGGGCTTTTTACCGGGTCCTATTGTCTCAATCCTTTTACCCAGGAGAAGATTCCGATCTATCTCGCCAACTTCGTCCTCATGGAGTATGGGACCGGGGTAGGCAGGGGTGGGCCGGCCCA
>JACZXR010000022.1 GCA_022571535.1 Deltaproteobacteria bacterium
CCCTGGGGCACATCAATCTTTATCGGGCGAAGCTTCCCGTCGCTCCAGGGCACGTCCCAAAAAAGGGTGTTGGTCAGTGCAATAGCAATGTGCGCAGTGGTGCTGGGAAGCGTAGAATTGTGGTCCGTGTTTGTCTGGGGACTTGTCCCCGAAAAGTCCATAGTGAGATCGTCGCCATCCTTGGTCATCGTGCAGATGATCTGCTGCGGTACGGCTCGGCGAGTTTTCCGGTCAAGCGTCGTCACATACTGCCGTGCCGTCCATGTTCCGTCGGGGAGGGATCGGAGCTTGACCCGGGCCATCTGCTCCGAGTCCTCGATGACCTTCACTGCTGCCTCTCTGATGAAGTCCGGACCAAACTTCTTGATGAGCCCAAGATAACGGTTGGCGCACACGTTGTTTCCGGCGATCATTGCCTTGAGATCAAGGCCTACATACTCTGGGTCACGACACTGCTCGGTGAGGGTCCTAAACACGTCTTCACGAAACTCTCCGCGTTCGACCACCTTGAGACCCAGGATGCGGATCCCCTCGTGGTAGATCTCCGTGGCGCCCCCGCGCAGTAACCCTCCTGTGTCAGCCGTGTGGGTGCTGGTCGCAACCCATGCAGTCAGCTCGCCCTGATAGAAGATCGGCATGATGACCATCATATCGTAGGTGTGAGAGCCTGCCACATAAGGGTCATTGAGGAAGAATTGATCTCCTTCATGAATGCCTGGCGAGTGGGAGAACCATTGGATCAGGCTTTTGATCGCATCAGAGCTGGCTGCGGCAAACCGAAGATGTCCCGAGCAGGCAAGCACCATGGTCCCTTTGGGATCGTAGAAGGAGCTCATCGACTCTCCGCCCTGCGCCACAATGGGAGACGCCGTGACGCGCTGGAGAGTGGTTCTTCCCTCTTCCCCTATTGCCCACAGGCGGTGAAGGAACATCTCAAAGCGGATAGCATCGATCTCCATGTACGGGTTACTCTCCTTTTTCACTCGGTATAGAAATGCTTGGGGAACCAGTCTCCGTGACCGCTAGGGAGGAGGTCAAAGAGATTCCTGACCGGCGTGAAGAGGTCCATGGCCTAGTGGTGGCGCTCAACGAGCGAGCCTTCCGTGGTGTATAAAAGGTTTTTCAGGTCGTGGACACGCTCGGCCACGTGCAAGCCTGCTCGCGGCTCCCCGTTCTTAACCGTGTAGGTCAGCAGGTTGTAATCGATCATGTAATCTCCTCATTCAGGTATTTAAGCCTGCCATCACATGCGCAACCAGCTCCTGCGGGTTGTTAGGCCCAGATGCATCATCGGGCAGCACCCACAGACTGCGGCCCCTCTTGCCCGCAAGCCTTGGTGCTGTGCTATTCCCCTATACCGAGCCTGTCTAGTGAATAGTACAAGGGACAAAAACCAGTAAAAACAATTTGCAGCAGGGTTATCCCCAGTAGCCCAGGCGCCAGCAACTAAAGAGGATTTCCATAATATCCGAGCAGAACTCCAGCTGTTATGACTGTACCGACTATACCATCATGGATGCGCCTCTTTTTGTTCATAATGATTACCTCCTCTTCTAAAGGCAGCAAATTAGCGCGGAGAGGTTTCGGGTATTAATGACTCTCTAAATAGTTTTGCCACGGAGTCCAGTAATACTTTTCCCAACCCTTGGTAACCCCTTCATAGTCGTGGTCCGGCACGTCAAGATGCACAAGATCGATGCGACCGCCAACCCCTTCAGTTGAGAATGAGAGGATCAAGGTTGAATCGGGGTCATCGCCCTTGAAAGAGGTAGAACGCCAGGACTGTACAATGAGCCTGGGCCTCACTGTGGCAAGTATTGTGCCGGAGAGTGCGCCGTTAAACGCTAGAAATTCTGCGCCCGTCTCTCTTCCAATTCGCACGGGATTTCCCGTGATCGCTGCGTGCACTACCGGGTCGAGGTACATATCGAACAACGCTTCCGCAGAAGCAGGTAGAACCACCGATTGCCTAATCACGTTCCTCAATTTTCTGATACTCCCGGATTTTACCCCGTACCACAGAACGCCCTGTACTTAAGTGCAGGGATGAATGTTCTGAAGTTCCCGAAGGGCAAGCCCTAAAGCCACGGACGTAAGTCCGTGGTACGGGGTTTACTCCTCGATGCCTAACGCTCCGAACGAGTAGCGTACTGACTGATATTGAATAGCCAACTCATGTGTACCCGAGTCCGCGTTGCGCGGATATAGGTTGCCTATCACTCGGCGCTGTCACGGTGAACAGCCTCCGGTGAGAAAGCAGGTAGACAAACCGCAATATATTCCGCACCGCCAGGCTCAGGAGTACTATAGAGCATCCACTCACCAGGCTCGGCAACTATCGCCTGCCCAGCACGAGCCTCAAAGACACCGCCAGGATACTCAATGCGAAGCATTCCTTCGACAACTATCGAGATCTCTTCGAACTCCGTCTCTGCCCCGGCTCTTCCCAGCCCGCCGGCGACCGCATACGAGCGATACTGACAGCCTCATGGTCGGAGTTGACACGACCAGCAAATTCCTCAATCTGTTTCAGCTTGTTACCCGTAGCCTCGATGATCGTCGGTCGCTCAATTAAACGTTGGATCACGAATTCTCCTAATCTCAGTGTGGAAGGTCTACGATGATCTCCTTACCACCATAACCGTGGACTGAGTCTCGGGCGCGGATGCGGACCTGTTTTGTTGACGTTGGAATGCGAACGCCACCCAGCGACCGCGTAAAGGGTTGCTCGTTCACATGGGGGTGATAGAGGATGCGGGTCCCGAGCACCTCTCCTTCGAGGGAAAGAACTTCCCACCTGTCTGCGTAGTGATCCCAGCCTTTGTCCGCGTGGCGGAGGGTAACCGTAAATTGACAGGTGGAGTCGCTCTGACAGGTCACATTGGCCTTGGTGACATCTGCGGTGCCTGCAGAGACGCTGGTCGGAATTAGGGCGAAGGAGATGGCAGCGAACAGCTTGAATTTACAGCGCATAGAAGTAGATTACACTCTACACAGAATCGAGTCGTCTAACGATAGCGTTGATCGGTGCTCGAAGAGCGTCCGTTTCCAACGCCTGGTTAGAGCAAATCATTACTCCGGTAAATCCTCAAGCCGAGTGCCTCGTACGACGCGCAGGCTCCTTCGCGCCCGTTCGACACGCTCAAGAAAACGGGGGTCGTTCTCAAGCTTGTAGTCGAACCAGTCCTCCTCGGACTCGAACCCAATCAGGACTCCCGCAGGCTTTCCATGACGGGTAATGACAATCTCATGTTTCTCAGCCTCGTGGAGAAAGCGGGAAAGGTCATCTTTGACCTCGGACAACGGAACTTCTTTCATTCGCGACTTCCGAACTGATTTAGCCATGATGCAGCCTCCGATTTGGGAATAATTGCCAAGACCTCAACGGTCGTGGCTGATACGTCGTAGAACACGCGGACCTCATCAACCCGGAGCCGATATTGCGGTTGAGATAGGCCGCGCAACCGTTTGATCCGGCTCCGGCTCGTTTTGGTTGGCTAACTATTAAGTGAGCTGCCTATTGATACCCCCTGACATTGCAGTCCTTCGCAGCCTATCTCTGCTGCATCAGTAATGCAATAAATTCTTAAGACGGAATAATTACCGTAGGCTAGAGCCATATTGATCACCATCATCCCTGGAGCAAACATTGCAAAAACTCATAGCCTATTCCGTTCTATTGATAGCTACCCTAGTTGAGATCGAGCAGTAATGCCTACAAGCAGGGATGTTCCCAAGCCTTCAATCTTTTTAGCTGGTTGGGCAGTAATAACTTGACAAGCTCGGGAGGGGCGATATAGATCACGGTCAGGCAGAGGCGAGATCCAGTTACAGAGTAAAACCTTCTGGTTGAAACATGAATGTTCTTATAACGGGTGGGATGGGAGTCAATGGGGCTGTGCTTGCAAGGCTCCTCGTGTCGAAAGGCCTTCGTCCCGTTCTGTTGGATAACCGGATGGATCTATCGCTGATCGCCGATATAAAAAATGACGTGAACCTGGTTGAGGGGGATGTTCTTGACCCTCACGGCCTGGAAATGGTGGTCGCAGACTACAAGATCAGCCATATCGCCCATCTGGCTGCGCTCATGCCCGGCCCTGCAGAATCGGATCCTCGTCTTGCGATGAAAATAGGAGTGGGTGGAACAGTGAATATTCTTGAGGTGGCTCGAGCCCGTAATATCCAGCGGGTTGTCTTTACCAGCTCCAAGGCGGTCTACGGTGAGATTACGGGAGAGCAGACCCACCCTGATTACGTGCCGGTGTTTGAATTTCAGCCGCAAAGGCCCGTCGATCTCTATGGTGTCATAAAGGTCTGCTGCGAGTCGATGGGGAACTACTATCGCGAGCGGTACAGGGTCGAGTTTGTGTCGCTCAGATTCTCATCGATATACGGGCCAGGCAAGCAGGCCCGACATGGGGTTCTTTCGCTGTACGGACAGCTTATTGAAGACGTGATGTCCGGCAAGGAGGTCGTCATCCCTTGCGGTGGAGACCAGTTGAATGATGCCCTCTATGTTGGGGATGTCGCCCGCGCCATTTTTCTTGCGCTCAAGGCTGAAAGTCCCCGGCAGTGGACCTTTAACATAGGGACAGGAAAGGGAGTTACACTGCGAGATTTTGCCCAGGTGCTTGGGAATATATATCCCTCGGCCCGGATCGAGATCGGGCCAGGTCTGGACTTCCGAAAAGGAGAGAAGCAGAGTTACTGTATCTTTAATATATCGAAGGCCAGGGAGCAGTTGGGTTATAGTCCGGACTATGACCTGGAGCGGGGTATAAAAGAATATATTGAGACCATCAGGAGGCTTCGCTCGAAAGCGCTATCGCTTCGGCATTATCACCGTCGCCCCTGAGCGTGCACATTCCTCCTCGAAGACACGCCTGATCTCCGGATCCTCGTCTTCATATTCGATCTGCCAGCCCCCCTGATTCAACGGGACATCGGACTTGATCTTGCCCGGGGTGAGCTTGTATCGGCGGCTGAGCATCTTGAGGGCCAGATAGCGGGCCGGTCGATTGCCTGAATTGAAGTGCTGGTGAAACCAGCCCTCAGGCGGAACCAGAATCGAGCCGGGCTTCCAGTTGATCCGCATCATCTCTTTACCTTCCGGCCACATGATCGAATAGCCCTCGCCGCAGAGGATAAGGACATGCGCACCTGGGCCGTGGCGATGGGCCTTCTTGTACATCCCCACCTGAAACTCAGATATGTGCGCCCCCATAGTGCTCTCTGCCAGCTCGAACATGACCGAGGCGCTCCCTTTGCCCCTCTCGTTCCAGGCGATGGTCTCCAGGGTGGTCACATCGGAGATAAAATTCGTCTCAAGGACGCGATCGTTGTAGAGCCGGGCTCTCCCCCCGAAGTAGTCCTCTTCGCCCTGGAACCTGTCCGAGAAGACGTAAGGGTTGTCCATGACAAAGCCCTCATTATGAAAGAGGTTAATAACCAGCGGGGCATTCGTCACGCCGAGCATGCGCGCCTCCCGATCTCCCTGCCCATTAAAATGCTGGTAGTGGGCATTTAAGGGAATGGCGAAGAGACTCCCCTTCTGCCATTCAAAGGTCTGTTTTTGGCCGTTTTCCTGCCACATGGATGTGGCACCACGTCCCTCAAGAATGTATACGAGCTCCTCGAAGAGGTGCCGCTGGGGTTTAAGGCTCTGGCCCGGAGGAATACTGCAGACGAAGCCGTCGTCCAAGTAACCTGCTCCATCCAGGTTGATAAAGGCCCCGTATCCGCCCTTTCTTTCCCACCACTTTAGAGGCAAGGTGTTCAGGTCTTCAATAAAATAACCCTTGAAGGTGTCGATCCCCTGACAGGCGACCCAATCGTCATAAGGGGTGTCCATCCGCTCGGCGTTACGGTCTATTTTCTCAAAGGAGGGGAAGCTCTCAATCTTCATGGCACGGCCTCGTGAAATAGTTGCTGGGCGCGCTTCAATTGATTTTGAAGGTTTTACGGTAAAGCTTTACGATTTCTTCGTAATCGTCGTACTGTTCGGGCTATAGGACAAATCGTTTGAATCCTCTCGAGAGTCTGGCGGGATCTGGGGCCACGTCTTTGCGTACCGGGATGCGGTTGAACCCCCGGATCATCTCCTGACCTTCCTTGGAGATGAGAAAGTCCAGCAGAAGCTTTCCAGCGTTTCTTAATGTTATTTTGGCTTCTGCGAGTCAGCCAGGTACCGCAGGATGCGCGAGTCCTGGGGAAGAAGGATCGTGCTCTTCTTGCTGAGGAATTTATCATAGGCCTCAAGGCTTCGCACGAAGCTGTAGAACTCAGGGTCCTCACCGTATGCTTTGCCATAAATCAATGTTGCCTCGGCATCTCCTTCGCCCCGGCGGCGCTGACTTTCCTCATAGGCCCTGGCTAAAATAATGGTCTTCTCTTTATCAGTCGTCGCTGTGATCTTCGCCGACTCCTCCGCCCCCTCGGAGCGGTAGCGCTTGGATATACGCTGACGCTCGGCGCGCATCCGGGCGTAGACGCTCTCCTGGACCTCATTGGGGAGGTCGGCCCGTTTGACTCGCACATCTACTACATCGATTCCGAACTCCTTTGCCTTTTCACTGGACCGGAAGGCAACCGCCTCCATCGCCGGCTCCCGCTCATTGGCGATGATCGACGCAAACTCTCGATTGGCCAGCTCCGCTCTGAGCTCGGAGAAGACGATCTCGTCAAGACGTGCACGCGCCCCTGCCTCATTCCGCACAGTCTTGTAGAACAGAAGGGGGTCCTGAATTTTCCACCGGGTCACGTGGTCAACCACGACCCGCTTCTTATCCATGGTGAGGTACTCGGCAGGTTCCGCGTCGCTGGCGAGGATCCGCCGTTCGAGCGTGATGGCCGTCTGGACAAAAGGGATTTTCCAGTTAAGTCCGGGCTCCTGGATCGCTCGCTTGAATTTCCCCAGCTGGATGATTATAGCCTGTTCCCACTCGCCTACGATAAAGACGGTTTGGGCGCCCACGATTAGCAGGACCACAACGAGAACCAGCCCTATGCCTGAGAAAAGCTTTTTCATAATTACTGTCTCCTCTCTCTCTGACCACTCTGGGTGATTGGCTGTTGAAGGCCGGGGATACCCACTCCTCTCAACGGCAAGATCGGTAGGACGCTACCCCCGCCCTTGGAATCGGTAATGATCTTCTCCACATTTGGAAGAACACGTTCCAGGGTTTCGAGGTGGAGACGCTCTCTGGTAACCTCTGGCGCATTTTTGTACTCGGCGAGCACCGACTTAAACCTCGCGGCATCCCCTCGGGCCCTGAGGATCCTTTCTTCCTTGTAGGCCTCGGCCCCCCGAATGATCTCCCGCGCCTTGCCCCGGGCCTTTGGGATCAAATCCTCACGGTAGCCCTCGGCCTGGCGGATGAGCTTTTCCCGGTCTTCCCGTGCTCTCACAACCTCATGAAAGGCATCCTTCACCTGGTCGGGGGCATCTACGGTCTGGAGCTTTACGGCGGTGATCAGGATGCCGGACTCATAGGTGTCCATCAGCTTTTGAAGAAAAGCCCTGGTCTCTTCCTGAACCTTGGCCCTCCCGACAGTGAGCACCTCGTCGACGGTCGTGTTGCCGACACGGCTCCTGAGTGCGATCTCGGTTGCTGCACGGAGGGTCGCGACGGGATCCTGAAGCCGGAAGAGGAACTTGACAGGTTCCTTGATGCGCCACTGGACAATGAGCTGGGCATCGACGATATTTTCATCGCCGGTGAGCATCAGGGACTCTCGGGGGACCGGTCGAGTGATGCTGGGCCGGCGAGGGTTGCTCCTGAAGCCGAGCTCGAGTCGGCGGACTCGAGCTATGTTGACGACATCGCGCTGTTCGATTGGCCATGGAAAATGGAAGTTTAACCCCGCGCTCGTTTTTCTGATGACCTTGCCAAACCGCCGGATTACTCCTTGCTCGCCTGGTCCAACGGTATAGACGCCGCTGGCTAACCAGATGATAAGGATCAGTACAACCACAACCCCGGGAATTCCTGCTTTCATGAACTTGGGGAGTTTTGGTAGTCGTGCCAGGATATCTTCAAAATCGCCTAATCCGCCTTGTGCCATTTATTTCTCCTTTTTCGCCGATTCCGGCTATCGTCCTTACTCTACATTATTAGGTAACCCCGCGGCTTGCCGCGGGCACATAACCGATGGGGTTTCCAAAGGGGAGAATCGGTAGCTCTTCCCTTTGGTCGACCACGGGGTTCAAACCCCGTGGTCGATATAACTTGATTCCTGTGAAGATGCATCACACTGGTCGGCCGGCGCCACCGAAAAGTGACAGGACAAGGGCCAGGACAATTCCCTGGACAATCCAGCCAATTACACACACACCCACAGCTCGCCATGTGCTTTGATAGTCCAAGGCTTGTCTTACGGCAATCACCATAGCCACCAGCATCCAGATCCCTGCTACAAGAAATACGATCCCTCGCAGCCCTGGGATGACTCCCAGGACCCTGAGCAACCCAGGTGAGCTGGAAAAGCCAATTGTTCTCAACAACTCGCCGTGAGTTGCATGAGTCTGAGGCTCAGGGAGAAACTTCGCGCCAATCCAATAGGTCAAGTAGGCCCAGATGTACCAGCTGATGAGCGCTCCCACGCTCGCGATTATGATTCCGCCGAACCCTCCGCTCCTAGCCCCCACCCCGGCGGCGATCGCGGACAAAACCACTATTCCAACTGCCTGGCTGGTCGCTGTGGTGTCGGCCTCTACCTCTTCGTAGAGTGCCACGTCCAACTTGGCGGCCCGTATAACCCGATTGGCGTAAGTGTCTGCCACAAATGCCTTATGCCTCTATCGCTATTCGCATCGATATCTTAGTTTCCAAGGTGAGAACAGTCGGGCCGTCTTTAACCATTGGAACTCTATCTCTGCACTTCAGCCATGTCAACCGTTGTTGATGTTCCAGGTTTGTATTATTTGGGTCCGTATCCTATAAGGGAATCCGCAACTCACGAATTCAAGGAGAGAGGACATGGCCTTTCAAGATCTAAGGGCTTATATAGCGTGTCTGGAGCAAAATGGCGAGCTCCAACGCGTAGCAGAAGAGGTCGACTGGCAGCTGGAAATCGGGGCAATCATCCGGCGATGCTATGATCTCGGTGCCCCCGCGGCCCTCTTTGAAAAGGTGAAGGGTTATCCGCGGGGATACCGTGCCCTTGGGGCGCCCATGGGTCCTAGCCGTTATCCGGGCCATTCCCTTTATGCGCGTACTGCCCTAGCCCTGGGACTCGGGGCTGAGGCGCCGGCGAGGGAGATCATAGAAGTTTATCTCGCGCGTAGGCAGCGACCGGTTAAACCGACCGTTGTCGAGGATGGACCTTGTAAGGAGAATATCCTGACGGGTGAGGAAGTGGATCTGCTGAAGTTCCCGATTCCCCTGATCCATGGAGGGGACGGGGGCCGTTACATCGGCACATGGCACACTGTCGTGACCAAAGATCCGGATAGCTCGTGGGTCAACTGGGGGATGTATCGCCTGATGGTTCATGACCGAAACACCATGGGCTGCCTCTTCCCCATGCAGCAGCATATCGGTCAGATCTATCAGAAATACGAAGCGAAAAACTTACCTATGCCCGCCGCCGTAGCCATCGGGGGCTCGCCGGTTGTGGCGAGGGTGAGCTGCGCTATGCTTCCCTCTCACGTCAGCGAGGCCGACATCGCCGGCGCCTTACAGGAAGAGCCCATTCCTCTGGTCAAGTGCGAAACCGTGGATCTCGAGGTTCCTGCCACGGCAGAAATTGTCCTCGAAGGAGAGGTCCTTCCACTGGAACGGAAGGATGAAGGCCCTTTCGGGGAGTACATGGGCTACGAGGCAGGCAAGCGATCTCCCAAACCCATTTTTCGAGTCAACGCCATTACCCATCGACACGATCCCATTCTTACCATCTCGAGTATGGGGATGCCCATCCACGAGTCCCAAAGCGTTCTCAGCCTTACGAAGAGTGCGGAGATTTACCTCGAGCTCAAAAAGCTGGGATTGCCCGTGAAGGGTGTCTTTATTCCTCCGTATGGGGTTGGCCACATGGTGGTTATCTCCACGGAGACTCCCTTTGTTAACTTTGCGAAACGCGTGGCTCATTCGATTTGGGCTACCAAGCCGGGGCTCTTTACCTATTATATAGTTGTAGTCGATGCAGATGTGGATCCGACCAACATGGATGAAGTCCTTCATGCCATTACCACTAAGTGTCATCCGGTGAATGGAATTCATCAGGTCCCGCATATACCGGGCTTCCCTGTTTTGCTTCCTTTTCTCCCACCGAAGGAGAGACTCCTTGGGGATGCGGCCGGCGTGATCTTGGACTGCACCTGGCCTAAGGATTGGCCTTCGGAGACGATACCGATAAAGGCAACGCTGGAGAATCTCTGGCCGAAAGAGATTCGAGATAAGGTTCTGGGCAAATGGGAGGTCTACGGGTTTAAGTCGCCTTGAGAGGCTTCTGTCAACAGGCGCTAGATTCAGGGAACGATCTCCGGGGTGCTTTACAACTTCTTTTTATCGGGAGCATTTCCAAATCCTACGCTTGACAAGGACCATGCATTTTTTTAGGCTCCCTGTACCAGATCATTAGCAACACTAATAAATAGTAAAGGAAAGCTAATATGCCTGTCATAGACTCAGACGGCCATTTTCATGAGCCACATTATCTCTTCGATAGATACATAGAAAAAGAGTATTTCGGGAAGCGCCCGCGCGTGCTGGCGATCCGTGACCATGCCCTGGAGGAGGGACGATGGGTTGTGGAGGGGAAGGTGGTGCCACGGGTTCCTTTTGCCAAGGGAGTTGGGGCGGGTGGATTTCAATATATGACTCCCCGGCACAAACAAATGCACATGAAGGACAACTCGCTGGATGACGTTGAAGGTCGATTGAAGGACCTGGACCTGCTGGGCGTTGATATACAGGTCATTTACCCAACCGCATTTGTGTTTGTAGCAGACGTGGAAGACAAAGACCTGGCGGCGGCTATCTGTCGCGCCCACAATAACTATGTCGCCGAAAGATGCAGGAAGGCGCCCGATCGATTGAAAGGCGTCGCCATAGTCCCTATACAGGATCCCCCTGCTGCTATCGAGGAAATGCGCAGGTCCTTGAAAGAACTGGGTCTGGTCGCAGTCACGATACCTGGAATAGTCGGCGATAAGCCTCTGCACTCGCCCGAGTTCTTCCCCTTCTTCAAGGCCGCAAACGATCTGGACTGTCCTATTGGCTGTCATGCGGTTACCGGCATGCACTCCACTCCTTGGGCGGATTGCTTCAAGGACTTTTTCTCGACTCACGTCACGGCGATGCCCTTTTCCATGATGGTTGCCCTGATGTCGGTCATCCGGACTGGATTGATGGAGCCTTTACCCAATCTTCGATTTGCCTTTCTTGAAATCGACGGTACTTGGCTTCACTACTGGTCGAGGTGGGTGAACAGGCACGTTGAGGACTCTCCGAGGGTGAAGGGTGGATACCATCTCGAGCCAGGTTGGGGGGAAGAACCGTACGTGCTTCCGGATACCTCCAGGGACCCGATGGAATATATCAAGTCGGGCCGGTTTCTCTCCGGGTACAGTGAACACGAGGACCTGAGGTACCTGATAGATCATTTAGGACCGAAGACATTTATGTATGCGAGCGATTACCCTCATGGGGATACCGAATGGGAGCGGGCGAAGGAGACAAAAGCAATGACCACCCTGACCGATGAGGAAAAAAGCGCGATCCTTTGTGACAATGCGGCCCGATTCTATAAGTTGTAGTATGAATTCTTGACTGGGAACTTATTTATAGAAGGTTCTTGACAGCTGAATCGTTACTGTTATAGGTTGCTGCGCATCAAAGTCCAAAATAAGGAGGGCAAAAATATGGTCTGGTGTAAACGGTGGTTTCAGGCAATGTTCCCAGCTGTTTTGTTCTTGAGCCTCACCTTCTTTCTCTCGGGCAGCTTGGTCTTTGCCCAGAGCAATGAGTTGATCGAGGCCGCCAAGAAAGAGGGGGAGAGGCACCCTGAAAAGGAAAAGTTGAGCTTCGATATTGGAGATGTTCGGGAGATCGAGTTTCCGGATGGGCAGGTCCGCAGTTGGTTCGTCTCTCATTGGCAAACAGATGTCAACCTGGTTCGGTTTCTAAGGGAAAACAGGTTTGGTCCTAAATGGGGCCCCATCTTGGGTCCGGCTTTGGAGACGCCTCAGGCCTTTGCCTATGAGAATCGTCAATTTCAACTCTGGCTACGACCGGTGCGCTACTACAAACCCTTCAGTATCAAGCTCAAGGAGTTTAGTCACGACAGGTACATGGGCACCGAAAAGGCCAAGAACTTTTCCAGCAGGGTTCAGTTGAACAACCACGAGACGGGAGAGCAACGTGACATCTTGATCAAGATGAACAGCCCCTTGCGCTATCAGGGTGAGACCTATTTTCAGTCGGGGTATTATGGAGAGGCGGAGACGGTACTGCAGGTCGTCCGTAATCCCAGTTGGTTGGTCCCTTACGTGTCTTGTGTGTTGG
>JACZXR010000394.1 GCA_022571535.1 Deltaproteobacteria bacterium
TTGTTTGTTCTTGGCGTCCTTTGCGCCTTTGCGGCTCGCCCCGTGGAATACCTCCTCGACAGAAAATATATCGGTTTCGCCGTGAAGTTATTCCACAGGGCGAGTCATCGTTTATGTTTGATTAGCCTTTTCGGTCGGGTCCGGCACTCTCGATCGTGATTCGGATCAAGACGCGCCTTTGCCGCTTCATGGTTTCCCGGTACTCGGACCAATTGGAGTGCTCACCCTTGACACGGCGGTTCCAGTTCACCAGTGGCTCCATGGCCTCGGGTAGCGACAGCACCTCTGCCTTGCCGTTGATCTGAATCCAGGAAGACCCGTGAAATGCGTCGGTAAATTCACATAGGGATACCCGTGAGTCGCGACAGATATTTTTTGTTTTGTATGCGGTCTCTCGACTGCTTATGATCACGCGGCCTTCCTCATCGACAGCGGGCGATACCGGCGACATTTGTAGGCTGCCGTCTCTCTTCCGCGTCACGAGCACACCCCGGTGATGATTGATTAAAAACTCCTGTGCCTGTGATATTTCCATTCCTTAGCCTCCATGCGTGTTATTTATACCGACACAGTCTAACAAGTCTTTTTGTCTTTGGAACGGCACATCCTCTATTTTTTTCACTTATGACAGAAAGCAGTGACCTAAGGCGATCCATATCGGGTACGGTAAACTGTTGACATGAAAGCTCTCCATCGGTACCGTGATCTCGTTCGAGCGTGGTCGATCACGTGATCCGAGAAATATTTTAGACTTGATGGTTCTGCCCGTTTCTAATTTCTTTCTATGAATGATCGGTGGTCTTCAGAGGGATACCTCTGCCACCTGGTGGTCGAGGTATGATCAATTAGCCCCGATCCGACATTAATCAGCCCCCGGTTCGACAGGCTCACGGCCCTGAGGTTCTCGAAGGGAAGAAATTTCCCCTGATGGGCATTGGATCGCGGCAGGATGGCATAAGGCTTGATTATTTTTGTCGGATCGGGGTTAGAAAGGGGGGACAGCAAAAATGCCTTTGGAGCATATAAATCCCAAAGATGTATTTTTGCCTCGTAACGATGCCTATACCATGGTGATCACCTCTACAGGGACGAAGCAGATTCATCTTTCCGGCGTGACCGGCAAGAACAAGGACCGTCAGTTTGCCGGCGATGGAGGCATGGCGTCTCAGGTCCGTGTTACCATCGAGAACATCGTCAAGATGCTGGCCGCGGCAGGCGCCAAGCCGTCTGACGTGGTTCGAATGACCATCTACACGACCGATATGAACCTCTATCTCAAGGAAGGAGACGCAGAGCGCAACACGTGCTTTGAGAAGGGTAAGCGTCCCGTCGGCACTCTGGTAGAAGTCTCACGGCTTGCGGACCCAAAGTGTCTAGTAGAAATCTCGGCGATTGCCGTTATTGATAATTAGAATACCCCGGGGCCTTCCGGGGGCACATTACTGATGGGGTATCCCCCGTGGCCGATATAATTTGATCAGCTGATTTGTCGAGCGGTTGCGTCGTCATTAGGGTCAAGAACTATGGAGCAGGCACAACTCATCGTAGTACGACACGGCGAAACGGAATGGAATTTAGAAGGCAGGAGGCAGGGCCACCTCGACAGTCCACTGACTGCCAAGGGTATAGCTCAAAGTGAGGCTCTAGCTCAACGATTGGCAAATTATAGCTTTAGCTCACTCTATAGCAGCGACCTCGGTAGGGCTTACCAGACCGCCAAGTTGATCTCAGATACAACGGGCCACACCATTCTTGTTGATCAACGCCTGCGAGAGAGAAATCTCGGCATATTTCAGGGGCTAAAGGGCGATGAAATCCATAAAGCCTATCCCGAGGAACTCCTTTTGCATAAAACCGGTGGTCCTGATTACATCATCCCACAAGGAGAGAGCGCGCGGCAGCAGGCACAGCGCAATATCAGCTGCCTTGAGGAGTTCGCCCTGAAACATACTGGGGAAATTATTGTCATCGTCACTCACGGAGGGCTTCTAAACGCTCTTTTCAGGCACATTCTGTCCATTCCACTCGAGGCCCCTCGCCGCTTTGAATTTATGAACGCCAGTATTAACATCTTTTCCTGTGGAAAAGGCAACTGGATGTTGCAGACTTGGGGGGAAATCAGTCATTTACAACCTGGTGAAACTCTCGGCGAGTCGGACTTTTACGTGTAAAATATATTATTGGGTAACCCCCCGGCTTGCCGCGGGCATAAACCGATGGGGTATCCCCCGTGGAGTCGCGGTCCATTACTCCACAGGGGGGAGAATCGGTAGCTCGACGTTTGAGGGAAAATGGCGGCGCGACACTCTGTCCGGAGTCTGGCAACGCCTTAGAGTAGCTGTGGATGCTGCGGACCGCATCCAGGGAGCATACCTGCACTTTCTCAAGAGTGTCGACTTGGACTATGCCTATACTCAAATAGCGAGCGGCGGGGCTCAGCTCAAGAAGCGCAAGAAATATAAAGAGGCGGGGAGGTTTCTCTCCCTGCTCAAAGGTTTTCCTACGTTCAATGCTGAGGACAAGTTCATTCTGGCCGTTGCTCAGGTCAAACGCCATACCCACCAGATTGTCCCCACAGCTAGGCGCGATGACCCAGCCATGGGGCTATTGGGGGAGCTTTACCGTTCTTCAGCCTTTCCCCTGCTTGAAGCTCTAAGGAAAGAGAAAGCCTTGGAGCCCGAAGATCTCTTTTATATAGGGTTTAGCTTTGCTGAGGGTTCTGCCGAAGAGCGCGTCCTGGGTAAGGGTATTTTAGAGTTCCTCGCCCGCCGCTACCCTCGGACCAAGGTAGGCAGGGGCGCTAAGAACAAACTGAAACTTTTGGTAATTTAGGTCATCACGCAAAGGAAAGGTCATCCTGAAATCTTCACCGTGGAGGTGGGTTGAGGGGTGGCCATCAGATCTTACGGGGATAATGAATTGAAGGCAGATTTTTTTCAAAGGAGATCGGTAGGGCGTGTTCGAATACGTTTTTGAGTTCTGGTGGATGCTTCCGGTCGCGTTTTGCGTATGCTTGATGGCAACCAGTTCCAGTGTGGAAGGTGCGGTTTTCTTTTCCCCTATATTCATCCTCCTCTTTCCCCTCATCGCCGGGGTTAGCATCACACCCATTGAGGCGGTCTTCCTTGCCCTTTCCATTGAGGTGTTTGGTTTCGGTAGTGCCCTGCTTGGTTACCTTCAGCGACGCCTGGTTGATGTCTACATTGCCAAGAGAGTGCTCGTGGTTTCTATCCCCGTAGCCATGGGGTTTGGTTTCCTGGCCCACCGGGTTCCGTCTCATTTGATCATGGGATTGCTTGGGGTGATGATGATCCTGCTCTCGGGCACGGTATTACTCACTTACTTGAAAGGCGGAAGGCACGGACAAGAGGGGACTGAAGGTGAGGGTCCTCCAAACCGAGTGGATGCGCTGGGGAGAC
>JACZXR010000395.1 GCA_022571535.1 Deltaproteobacteria bacterium
TAGTCATTCTTACCATGACGATCGAGCGTTTTTTCATCATTACCGAAGAAGCCGGCCTTCGTGAAGCGCTCCGAACCGCCGTGGGTACGGCAGCAGTTGCCTCGATAACCTACTGGATCATTAACTGGGACCCGCTTCAGCTCATGTTTTTTCTGTACCCTGAGCTCATATCGGCCGTAGCCGCCTTTCAAGTGCTCCTGGGACGCTATACCGGTTTTCGGCTTTTAGAGCTCTCTCGCTTTAGGGATCTGGGGAGGGCGTAATCTTGCCTGGCGCATTGTCTTCGCTTGCAAGAGCCGGGGTCCTGGGGATGAACCGTCGAAATGCGGACTTCATCATGCGCTATAATTCCCGCTCGGACTTTCCCCTCGTGGATGATAAGGTGCTGACTAAGGCCCTGGCTGAAAAATACCAGGTTCCAACCCCAACGACCTACCGTGTGGTTGAGCGCAACAGTGATATCGCTGGACTCGAAAAGGAGCTCAGCGGCATCCATGATTTCGCCCTAAAGCCAGCCAGGGGTGCAGGGGGGAGCGGAATCCTTCTCGTCACTGATCGCAAGCCAGAAGGGTTGGTCAAGCCAAGTGGCAAGGTGATCTCGTGGGAGGATTTTACTTTCCATATCTCCAACATTCTGTCCGGAATTTACTCCCTGGGTGGGATGCCGGATCGGGCCATTATCGAGAGCCTACTTCATCCCGGTCCGGTCTTTGCCGCCATCAGCTATCTTGGTGTTCCGGATATTCGCATTGTGGTCTACCGGGGGGTGCCGGTGATGGCCATGGTCCGCCTGCCGACAAAGGCATCTGATGGGAAGGCCAACCTCCACCTCGGTGGGATAGGAGCCGGGATCGACATCGGCACCGGCCGGACCCTCAATGCAGTCCTTCACTCCAGGACGATCACTCACCATCCGGAGACAGGCAACCCCGTAAAGGGCATTGAGGTCCCTTACTGGGACCGGATGCTTCTTACAGGTGCTCAGGCAGAGGACATGACAGGGCTTGGATACCTTGGAGTAGATCTGGTGATCGACCGGGACCATGGACCGCTGCTCCTCGAATTGAATGCACGGCCGGGGCTTGCAATCCAATTGGCAAACCATTCCGGCCTTTTTGCACGGCTCCAACTCGTCGATAAGGCGCCTCCTGAGATCTTTGCGACGCCAGAGACCCGGGTCGGCTGGGCCACACAAACATTCACGGTTTCTTGAGTCTCCATAATGATTCTCTCATATAGTCCCCCGGGGCTCTCAAAACCGGTCCGGCACGTGATCTTCAGAGAACTCTCAGTTTCATCAAAAGGAATAAAAAACCTATCACTCTATTAAGGAGGCGACAAATGTCATTCAAGGTTAATCACCTTCATCTCAAGACCCCTGATCCACGCACCACAGCCCAATGGTACGTAGACTACCTTGGCGCAAAAGTAGTGTCGGAAAGACAGAGCCCCAGCGGTCAGCCCATCCTTCGCCTCGATCTGCATGGCGTGCCCTTGAACGTGACCGGTTATATTGAGGGGCAACGACTAGAGCAACACTACGGGCTGGAGCACGTGGCCATAGACACCGACGATTTTGACGCTCAGGTGGAGAAGATCAAGGCTAGCGGTGCCAAGATACTGGAAGAGCGGAGTCTGCCCGACGGTCGCAGGGTGTGCTTCTTTGAGGGTCCCGATGGCGTCCGCCTCGAGTTCCTGGAGATGAGATAAGGTATCTCAAATCAAGTTATATCGAACACGAGGTTTAAATCCCCGTGTTCGACCAAAGGGGAGAGCTACCGCTTCTCCCCTTTGGAAACCCCATAGGCTTTGCGCCCGCCTCAAGAGGCGGGGTTTACATCGAATAAACCAGAGCTAAATCACCTTTCGTCTGAGGTAGGCGCTCAGATAATCGACAATGGTAACGAGCACATAAAGAACAAGCATCAGCGTGAGGAGTTGATTCTCCAAAAAGAGGCTGATCGCAATATAAATCCTTTGCCCGAGCCCACCGGCCCCCACAAAACCCAGGACAGCGGCTACGCGAATATTCACTTCCCATCGGTAGAGGGTATAGGAGATGAATTGAGGTAAGACCTGGGGGAAAATACCATAAAAAATGATCTGCATTCTTCTTGCACCGGTGGACTGGAGCGATTCAACGGGCTGAGGATCAATATTCTCCAGGGCCTCACCAAAGAGCTTGCCTAAAACACCTCCGGTATGGACCCCCAGGGCGAGAACGCCAGGAAAGGGACCAAGGCCGACAAGAAAAACAAAGATGAGCGCCCAAACCATCTCAGGAACAGTACGCAGAAAATTTAAAATCCCCTTCGCCAATAGATAGGGGATCCGTCTGGAGCTTCTCCTCCACCCTCCCCTGGCCTCCATCTCATAGAGTAGGCCTGAATACACTAAGTTGCGTGAGCCAAAAAAGACCAGAGAAAGGGCGATGGCCACAGCCATAAGGACCGACAGGAAAGATATGGCGAAGGTCTCCAAGGCTCCTATGAGGGCGTCCGAGAGGACATTTCCAGAAAGGTCCGGAGGAAAAAGCCTCATAAAATAAGTAAGGACCTGCCCTCCTCCTTCTCGGCTGAACAACTGCAAAAGATGGATCTCCGAGCCTCGATAGCTCCAAATGAAGAGAAAAACGAGAGAACCCAGTAGGAGATATATCCGCAGAGAGGTCTTTCCCGATTCCCTGTGAGCCTGCCAGGGATTGGATTGGGATTGTTCGTTCAGAGGATCCCCTTTCATAAAAGCGCTCGTACCTTTGCACTGATGGTATCGGCTGCCGCGACCATCAAGAAGAGAATGCCTAAAAGCGTAATCACCTCATGAAAGTTAAACATCCGCATAGAAATCTCGATCTGCTGCCCCAGTCCTCCTGCACCGACAAAACCGAGAATGGCCGAGGTACGTACGGCACACTCCCAACGGTACAGCGTATAGGAAACAAGGTTGGGTAAAGCCTGAGGAAGCCACCCGTAGAAGAATATTTGAAGTTTGCTTGCACCGGTGGACTGGAGGGCTTCCAGGGGAGCCGTATTCACCGATTCAAAGATCTCCGAGTACACCTTGCCCAACATCCCCCCATAGGCCACGCCTATGGCGAGGACCCCTGGAAACGGACCCAACCCAACGGCCCGCACGAACATAAAGGCCCAAACGAACTCCGGAATACACCGGAAGAGACTCAAAAAGGCCCGCGCGATGAAATAAAGCAAGAATCTCAAGCTCCATCGTGTCACAGAGCCTTCCACCTCAGCCTCGTTAAGAATTCCTCGGAAAACCAGCGTGCTCGTGGCGAGGAGCCCCAAGGGAAAACCGATCAACACGGCGATGAGGGTGCCCATGACCGAGATTTGAATGGTCTCGAGGGCGGGACGAAACATGAGGGAGAGAAAGTCCCAGGAGAGATCGGGAGGAAAC
>JACZXR010000396.1 GCA_022571535.1 Deltaproteobacteria bacterium
TTCGATATAACTTGAATTTTTGTCGAAAAGATAAAAGTCAGAGGTCGCAGAGCTCATGACCCAGGAACATATCGCAAAAATCGCCAACGAGCTGCGTCTGTCTGTCAAGCAAGTCCAGGCCGCGGGCGCGCTTCTGGACGAGGGGGCGACGGTCCCTTTCCTCGCCCGGTATAGAAAGGAGGCCACCGGCAGTCTGGATGAGGTGGCGATCACCGCGATTCGTGATCGTCTGGCCCAACTCAGGGAATTGGACAAACGCCGCCAGGCCATTTTCCGATCTTTGGAGGAACAAGGAAAGTTAACCGATGAGCTGAAAGAAAAGATCCGGGCGGCAGAGTCCATGACGGTCCTGGAGGATATCTACCTTCCCTATCGGCCCAAACGACGGACAAGGGCCACCGTTGCCAGAGAGAAGGGACTGGAGCCTCTTGCCCAACGCCTTTTTGCGCAGGGTCATCTGGATCCCATCGCCGAGGCTGCCGCTTTTGTGGATCCTGGGAAGGCGCTGGGATCTGTTGAAGAGGTCCTCGCTGGTGCTAGAGATATCATTGCAGAATGGGTCAATGAGGACCAGCAAGCCCGTGAAAAAATACGCGCCCTGTTTACGGCTCAAGGCGTTTTCCAATCCAAGGTCATTCGGGGAAAAGAGACCGAAGGGATTAAGTACAAGGATTATTTTGATTGGGAAGAGCCTGTCGCGAAGGCCCCGTCGCACAGGATTCTCGCTATGCGACGTGGAGAAGAGGAATCGTTTTTAACCCTCCGCGTAATTCCCCCCGTAGACAAGGCGTTGGCGATACTGGAATCCCTTTTTATGAAGGGACAGGGCCCTGCCGCGCAGCAGGTCAGGCTCGCTATCCACGACAGCTTCAAGCGGCTCCTCTCGCCTTCGATGGAGACGGAGGTCCGCGTCTTGACAAAGAAACGGGCGGATGAAACGGCAATCGACGTGTTTGCCGAGAATCTCCGCCAGCTCCTGCTCGCCCCGCCTCTCGGTCAGAAGAACGTTTTGGCTATAGACCCGGGTTTTCGCACCGGATGCAAGGTGGTGTGTCTGGACCCGCAGGGCAAACTGATCCATACGGATACGATCTATCCACACCTGTCTGTCAAAGGAACATCCGAGGCCGCAACGAAGATTGTGGATCTGTGTGAGCGTTTTCACATAGAGGCTATCGCTATAGGGAACGGCACCGCGGGAAGAGAAACTGAGGCATTTGTCCGAAAACTCAGCCTTCCGAGAGAGATCGCCGTGATCATGGTGAGCGAAAGTGGCGCGTCGGTGTACTCGGCTTCGGAGGTTGCCCGCCAAGAATTTCCTGACCTGGATGTAACGGTCCGTGGGGCCGTCTCTATCAGCAGGCGGCTGATGGATCCCCTAGCCGAATTGGTCAAGATCGACCCCAAATCCATTGGCGTGGGGCAATACCAGCACGACGTCGACCAGGGGGCGCTGAAGAGTCGCCTGGATGATATCGTGTTCAGTTGTGTGAACAGCGTTGGAGTAGAGGTCAACACGGCCAGCAAACAGCTTCTCAGCTATGTGTCGGGTCTGGGGCCCCAGCTAGCCCAAAACATTGTGGACTACCGAAACGAGCATGGTCCGTTTCAATCAAGGGCCGGACTCAAGAAAGTTCCCCGTTTGGGGGCCAAGGCATTTGAACAGGCAGCGGGCTTCCTGCGCACGCGGGGCGGAAAGAACCCGTTGGACAGCAGCGCGGTTCACCCGGAGAGTTATCCCGTTGTTGAGCGGATGGCTCGGGATCTGGGTTGCTTGGTGGCGGACCTGATGCGAGATGAAGGACTTCGCCAAAGGACCGATCTGAAAAAATATGTCACGGAAGAGGTGGGGTTGCCCACGTTGCATGACATCCTGGCAGAGCTTGCCAGGCCCGGACGCGACCCCCGCCAGCAATTCGAGGCCGTTCGATTTACAGAGGGCGTGGAGACGATCGAACACGTCAGGCCCGGCATGAAACTCCCCGGGGTCGTGACTAATGTCACGGCATTCGGCGCCTTTGTAGATATCGGGGTGCACCAGGATGGGTTGGTACACATCAGCCAACTGGCGAATCGTTTTGTAAAGAGTCCGGGCGAAGTGGTAAAGGTCCATCAGAAAGTGACGGTCACCGTCCTCGACGTGGACTTGGCGAGAAGGCGTATTGCCCTTTCCATGAAAGAGAATCAATCATAGGGGACATCCTATAGTCTCCATGTCAAGTAAAAAATTCTTGGCATCGATTTTTCAATAGAATCAGTACCTTGCAAATTCCTCCTGATCGATCACGCACCTCTCCACTAAGCTTGAACACAAGCTTTGATATTTTCTGGCGAGTCTCTCACTACCTTCGAACTTAGCACCTCATCGTTACAACTATCCGGTGTACCCTACATTGGGTCACCTATCATCCCTTATCCAGGTTGCAAAGTTCAGTGAGAGGCCCCTATTGTCCCTCCCGAGGTCCTTGTTAGGCCTCTACGTTGCGTCTCGGGGTCCTCGCTCGCCAAGGTCAAAAAGATTTTAGTCTATCTTCAAATACTGCGGATCAAAAAACTCCTTCTTCTTCATCAGCGTCCAGGCAATGATTAACATTTTGGCTGTCAACTTCACCCGCATCTTGGTCTTAATCCCTTTCTCCTTTTGGCGCCCTGTGAGTTTGTGGGTAAAATAGGCAATGAAGTGCTTATCCTTGCTTGAAGCCACCAAGGCTGCCTGGTACAAGCCATAGCGCACCTCGGCCTTACCCTTCTTGGAAATACGAGCTTTACTATCGGCTGAATACTTTCCACTACGAGAGGCCGATAGATCCAAGCCCGCCATCTTCAGCACTTGGCTGGCACTGCTAAAACGAAAAGGGTCTCCTATGGCGGCCAGCACCATGGCACAAACCGATGGGCCAAAACCAGGTATACTCAAAAGGTAACGATAGGATTCAAACTGAAGGCAAATCTGCTTAATCTGCTCATCGGTATCGCCAATCGTTTGGCGTACCTGCTTTAACAGACTCACCACCTTATCGGCTTCAAATTGAACCGACGGACCGAACCGACAGCCAATCGAAACCGGTGCCTTGTGCCACACGGCCGACAACCGACGTTGTTGGGCATGGGTTTGACCTCGGGTGTGAATCCTGCTCAGAAACTCTTCATAGGCCAAGCCCGATACCTCCACTGTCCTAGGGGACATTGCTTCCGAAAGAGCTTTATCGTAGCTGGTTGAGATGCGTCGGCAGGCGCGCCTCGATGCTCCTGGGATCCTGCACCACTTGATGTTGCAAGGGATCGAGCACCACCGCATCTTTCGGGACGACGTTGACCGGCGTGACTTCTGCACCCGGTTGGAGGGCCTTGCCTACCTTGCCCTGGAGATCTGCGGGTACACTGGCAGCGCCGTTGCCGACCTGCTGGGGGT
>JACZXR010000397.1 GCA_022571535.1 Deltaproteobacteria bacterium
AGAGGTCCGGACCTTCTCTGTCCGGGTGGAGGTCTCCTCCCACGACAAGCCCGCCGTCTGAGTTGCGGTTAGAAAAAGGTGTGTCTGTCATGAAATTAGGTAGTTTGCCGAAAATCTTTGATGTAAGAAAAATGCTGCTTTACTCACTGCTCCTCGCCATCATCACTGCAGGTGCCATATGGACCTTTCTTCAATTCGAGCGGGTTGCGCCAACTGTGAATATCCAGCTCCACTCAGATTACATCAGTACGAAGCCTTTTATGGTTAAAATAAGTGACAGAGGCAAGGGCCTGAAAAAGGTGTCCATATCGCTACTAGCGGCAGGAAAGGAATACCCTATTATTGCCGAACAGTTTGAATCTTCCATAAGGAAGAAAAACATCACTGTGACACTTTCCCGAAGGAAACTTGACTTGAGAGATGGCCCAGCAGTCCTTCGAGTGCTGGCTGTCGATCGGTCCTATTGGGGATTCTTCGAAGGTAATAAGACCCTGATAAGCAAAAATGTCACAGTGGATCTTACCCCCCCAAACATCCAACTGGTCATCGGCGATCGATACCTGAACTTTGGGGGTTCGGGGGTTGTGGTCTATCGGTCTTCACCCGACACCGTAAAGAGCGGCGTAAAACTGGGGCACTATTTTTTCCCGGGAACCAAGGGTCATCTTCAGGATCCCAATGCCTATATAGTATTCTTTGCGCACCCCTATGACACCCCCGCCAATGAAAAGGCTTCACTGGTCGCGGAGGATGCAGCAGGAAATTCCGGACAGGCGAATCTTTCTTACTCACTAAGAAACTTCAGACTCAAAAAACGCACCGTTACCGTCACCGACAGCTTCATTGAAAAAAAAGTCATGCCGCTACTGGGCGTGGGTCTGTCTCAGCGAGATAACTTGAAAGAACTGTTCATTAAGGTAAACCGCGAACTGAGGCAGGATAACGAGGCCAAAATCAGGAAAATCTGTGAAGAATCGGCGAAGGAGATGCTCTGGAGCGAGACCTTTCACCAGCTTTCAAACTCAAAGGTAGAGTCCAATTTTGCAGATGAAAGGACCTATGTTTACAAAAACGAGGCCATAGATCATGCCTTTCATCTAGGTTATGACCTTGCAGTGACAAGAAATTACCCGATTGAAGCCGCCAACAACGGTGTGGTGGTATTCGCCGACAACTTGGGAATTTATGGAAACACAGTCATTCTAGATCACGGACTTGGTCTTTGCACACTTTACAGCCATATGAGTTTGATAACCGTCAAAGTAGCCGATACGATAAAGCGAAAACAGATTATCGGAAAAACTGGTGAAACCGGTCTTGCAACAGGTGACCACCTGCATTACGCCACTTTGATCCATGGAGTACCGGTCCTTCCGCTTGAATGGTGGGACGCTAAATGGATAAAAGACAATATCCTGAACAAGATTCAAAACACTCCGACAGGTCGTCTATGATCTTCTCCCTTCCGGACGACTCTTAATATTCTCTCACAGAATAGTTGATGACGTGCGGCGACAATGGACCAGACGGTCTGTATTGGCACACGGAAGAGGAGGACAGGGATTATGAGAGTGTTACTGGGGTATAAGGCGAGACCTATAGGTTTAATTGAGATAACTTTTCTTCTCGGCCAGAATCCAACTCCCAACCTTTGGCAAATCCATCGTTAAGTATTGTCTCTATCGCGTCCAGTTCCCCCTCTGCCAGTTTTACGTGCGCTAGGTAGGATTCCGTCTTCCCCCCTGCCAGGTGGACGTTTGAAGCCAAGTAGTAAACATAATAGACATCGTAATGTGCTTTCAATTCCTCCGATCTTTCTTTGCTCATTCCGCCAATGGAATCAAGCACTTTTACGTAGTACATAATCCGATCAGCTCGCTTTTCAACATTCAAAATCGGCGCAATGTTCGCTACGAGTTGATTTCGTGGAGCCGGATCAATTTGCGAGCACGCGATGACCCCGCTTGCCAAAATCAGAGATAAAGCAAATTTCATAATATTCATAATGGATTCCTCCCGGTCTGCCGGCTCTCTGGCCATCAGATTATAAGGAGAACTAGTGCGACTGACGCGGCAACACAACAAAGCACAGGAGCAGCCAAAATAAGTCCATGATCCAGCCTGTCGAAGAACTCCTTATTTTTTCGTGGAACAACATACGCCATTAGAACCTCTTTTCGAACAAAACTTATTCTATACCTCCTAAACTGGCAATCACTCGGATCGAGTACCGATCTATAACCTTATAAATACTAGCAAAATCCATGCCTAACGTCTGTTCAAGCGCCGTGGAGAGTGAAAATAATTGTTTTTACGAGAATTACACCTTTGAACATGCCGAAAAAAAATGACAGAAATAGCCGTAAATGTCCAAAAATGACCTGATATGACATATTTTGCCGTTTTTCTGGTACGCCACAAATTATCGTAGATCCTTGTGATAGATATTTTGGCAAAGGTGGTTAACCGCCCCGATATTCACAGAAGAAATTTAGACCAGCCATCTTCTCATAGGGGAAGGTATTGAAATTTCAAAGTGGGCGAAGTATAGACCCCTCTAATCCTGAGTCGCCATTTTACCTTATCCCAACGCGCCACATTCCAGTTATGTACTATCGGACTCTTGGCAAAACAGCTCTGGAAATCTCGGAGATCGGCTTTGGCTGCGGCAACGTCGGTGGCATGATGGTCCGCGGCAGCCATGAAGAACAGGTCCGTGTCGTAAGGCGGGCCTTGGATCTCGGTATAAGTTATTTCGACACCGCCGCAGCTTACGGCGACGGAAGATCCGAGATCAACTTGGGAGTGGTCTTGGAGGAGATCGGGGCGAAGGTAACGCTCGCCACAAAGGTTCGCCACGGTCCACAGGATGTGGCAAACCTGAAAGAGGCCACAATCGCCTCTGTGGAGCAGAGCCTCGGCCGTCTGCGAAAAAAGTCGGTAGATCTCATCCAATTGCACACACGGATCAGATTAAGGAGAGGGGAGGGGCGCTTTGCCTTAACCCCGGAAGAGATCCTTGGACAAGCAGGCGTCCTGGAGGCCTTCAAGGTTTTAAGAGAGCAAGGCAAGGTGCGCCATTTTGGATTTAGCGGGCTCGGCGAACCGGAGGCTTTACATGCACTGGTTGACAGCGGAGAATTTCACTCCATCCAGGCGTACTATAACATGCTGAATCCCAGTGCGGGCCAACCGGTACCCGCCGGGTTCAGTGCCCTGGATTACGGTGGGCTTATAGATCATGCTGCGGGCAAGGGCATGGGGGTGGTCGTGGTCCGAGTGCTAGCAGCGGGGGCCCTCTCAGCAAACCCCGAGGCAGGAGGCAGTACCAACAGAGATCCCCTGTCGCCTGGCTCCAATTTTGCCCTCGACGTAAAGCGAGCCCAGAAGCTGGCAGTCTTGATTCAAG
>JACZXR010000398.1 GCA_022571535.1 Deltaproteobacteria bacterium
CGACGAAATGAGGGAAAGGATCAGCACTGCCTTCAAGGACGAAAAATTCTGTGTCTGGGCTACCGCCTCTAAAGACGGAGTGCCCAGTATCAGTATTCGCGGCAGCACTTATGTCTGGGACGATAACCACCTAGCCTTTTGGGAACGCTCGCGGCAGTCTGGTGCGGAGCATATTGAGGACAACCCTTATGTTGTAATGTTCTATCTGGACTATAAGGGAAAGGTCGGCTGGCGGTTCTACGGGGAGGCCACACTGTATAAAGAGGGCGAAATGCGCAAGAAGATCATGGAACGAACCATCAAGGCCGAGCTTGACAAAGATCCTGAGCGCAAGGGATATGGGGTCCTCATACGCATCGACAGGATACGTCGTTACAGCGGTGACCAGGTCCTTCAGGAACGCTAGTTGAGTAAACCCAGTACCACGAATTTACGTTCGTGGCTTTGGGGCGAGGCCCTTCGTCCAGAATATTCATCCCCGCATTCACGCGCTGGGCGTTCTGTGGTACGGGGTAAAGGTCCGCGGAGGAATTTTGAAGCGGAGACCTGCAGCAGAGCTTCAACGCTCTTATAAAGAGCAGCGTGTTCTGAAGGAGTTCATGTCCAATCTCTTTCTTTTGGATCTGGACGAGCTGCTGCAGAGGTTTACCAAACAGCTGGCTTCTCTGTTTCACGCGGAAATTGCCTGGGTACGCCTGTTCGATAATGAGGGAAAGCTACGGAGTCGCGCCGTGGCAGGAGACAAGGCGATAATAAAGCTCCTACCCATAAGCGAAGTCGGAAAGCTGGTTGGCAGGGGGAAGTGGATGCTTGAGAAGCGTAAGCCGCTTACGATCAGAGACATGGCCCGAGATCGGGCCAGGCCGATTCACAGTTCGATTAAAGCATGTGGTCTGCACGGTTTTCTTGGCGCCCCCCTTTTCGACAGGGACCAAAGGCCTCTAGGGGTCATCTTTGTTATGACCCGTCGTCCCCGTCACTTTGTCAAACGTGATGTAAACTTAATCGAGCAGTTCGCAAATGGGGCGGCGATAGCAATTGACAAAGCAAGGCTCTTTGGGGAGGTTCAAAAAAAGTCGAAGGAGGCTGGAGAGGCCTATCAAGCAAAATCCGAATTCCTCAATACCCTGGCCCACGAATTACGGACCCCGCTGAATGTGATCATAGGTTCCCTGCAGCTTTTGGTTGACGGCTTTTACGGAGCGATCACCGAGAAGCAAAAATCAGGCCTCGAGATGTGTGAGCGAAATGCTTATGATTTACGAACTCTCATCAATGAGGTCCTTGACTTGGCACGGGTTGAGGCAGGGAGGGTGCCCCTCGTCATCGAAGACTTTGACCTTAAAGAGATAATCGATGAGCTGAAATCTTCCTACATGGATTTTTGTAGAGAAAAGGGGCTTGAGCTTAAGTTTAGGCTGGAAGATTCCGTACCGAAGCTTAGGAGCGATAAGTCAAAGCTTAAAGAAATTCTCCTGAACCTGCTCGCTAATGCGGCCAAATATACAGAAAAAGGAGAGATCGAGATGCGGGTGCGTTGTTCGCAAGACGAGCCAGGTGATCCTGATCGTGCACGGGTTGCCTTTTCTATTCGAGACACAGGGTTAGGGATAAAGAGTGAAGATCTCCCGCACCTTTTTGAGCCTTTTTACATGGCGGAAGGTGTGGATCGAAGAAAATATCCTGGCACTGGCTTGGGGCTTAGCATTACTAAGCGTCTGGTCGAGATCCTTGATGGGGAGATACAGGTTCAGAGTGAATGGGGAAAAGGTAGCACTTTCACGGTTTTCCTCCCTCTGGCGCATTCATCCTAAATCTATAGCTCGCCCAGAATTTTCCAGAGAACGCTGCGAACGGCCTCTCATCACGCGGTTCCTTCGACTTAAACCAGAAACAGTTTTGTCAGCCTGTTGGTGGGGAGGAAGGGATAAGGGTTGTAGTCGCAGGGGCTCGGCGATAGAATATTTTATAAGGTGGCGCACTCATGGCGAGCAGCATAGTCGAGCTTTCTGGCCATATCATTGACTCCCTCATCCTTCCTAAGGTTTTAGACCTGATTGTTAACCTGGGCGGCGACTTTGAAATCCTTCAAGTCCAGGTGGGCCATCGCCGTACGGATCGGAGTTATGCACAGATTTTGATTGAGACCAAGTCGTCTGATGTCCTCGATCAGATCCTGGCCAGAGTCAGGGAACACGGGGCCCTATCCCTGGATGAGGGCGAGGGGTCGGTGCGACTCGAATCGGCCCCACAAGATGGGGTCTTCCCTGAAGGGTTCTATGCCACGACCAATCTGGCCACTTTGATTCGACTAGAAGAAAAATGGCTTGAGGTCCAGTTGCCAGAGATGGACTGTGGAATTCGGGTCGATGTGTCGAGGAAGCGCGCAGAGAGTGTTCCTCTCCATAAGGTTAAGAAGGGAGACCTCACCGTGGTTGGTCACCGGGGAGTTAAAGTCCTTCCTGTTGAGAGGCAGGTGCCACACGAGGTTTTTGAGTTTATGTCCAGCTCGGTTTCGACTGAGAGACCGAAGGGTCTCTTAATCCGGGAGATCGCCGAGTCCATGAAAAAGGTGCGCCGCGATGGCGGCAAGATCCTGGTGGTGGCAGGTCCCGGATTGATTCACACCGGTGCCTCGCAGCATCTGGTGGAGATGATTGAAAGGGGTTATGTCCAGGTTCTGTTTGGCGGGAATGGGCTTGCGGTCCATGATATAGAGACCGCCCTCTACGGGACCTCCCTGGGTGTCTACCTGGATAAGAAGCTCCGTGCCACCGAGGGCCACGAGCACCATCTTTGGGCGATTAACAAGATCAGGAGAGCCGGGGGGATTAAACAAGCCGTCGAACAAGGGCTACTGACTCGAGGGGTATTCTATACTTGTGTCAAAAACGGGATCGATTTCCTGTTGGCCGGCTCCATCCGAGACGACGGTCCGCTGCCTGATGTGATCACGGACGTCCTGAAGGCACAGGATCTAATGCGCGAAAAGGTACGAACGGTAAGTTTTGTCCTGATGATGGCGACTACCCTCCATGCCATTGCCACCGGAAACCTTCTTCCTGCGAGCGTTAAATCAGTCATTGTCGACATCAATCCATCGGTGGTAACTAAACTTGCCGATCGCGGCACATTTCAGGCCATGGGGCTGGTAACTGACGTGGAGCCCTTTTTAAGAGAACTGTGCCGGTACCTGGCTTAGTTAACCCCGATCCGAAAAAATATTCGAGCTATCTGCGGTGTTGCCCACGATATGACAGCATTTACCGACAATTTGATCTTCGGTTTGCAACTATACTAAGGTGTGTTGCTGATACACGCTACGAAGGGGTGATTGATGCGCCCTGATGCTCATCAGGGAGAATTTCTTGGTCTGATTAATTTCGGATCGGGGTTAACTTT
>JACZXR010000399.1 GCA_022571535.1 Deltaproteobacteria bacterium
GGTTGTCTTGAAGACCCCGCCGGATGCGGTGCCGGCATATAGGATGTTGGGAGATTTGGGGTCTAGCACGAGAGCCCGAACCTGTTTGTCTGTTAACCCGGCGTTGGCGGAGATCCATGAAGATTCCCGCCGCTCTTTTTTAAAGATCCCGTTGAATGTCCCCGCATAGATCCTTCCCTGTGGAGAGACTACAAGGGCGCGTACATCTTTGTTCTGAAGCCCCTTCGAAAAGTTTATCCAGTTGCCATCTTGGCCTTGGAACACGCCTTGATCCGTAGCAGCGTAAAGAGACTTAGGGTTCTCCGGGTTTATCGCTATAGCACGGATATTTCTTGACTTGAGATTTGGAGTCAGAGGTTTCCAGGATTCTCCCTTATTCGGGCTGTAGAAGATACCCTGGTCGGTACCGACGTAAAGCTGGCTCGGGTTGTTAGGGTTGAGAAGCAAAGAGAAGACCTGACGGTCTGGAAGTCCCCGGTTAATGGCAAACCAGCTTGCGCCGCGATCCCTGCTGCGGAATACGCCACCGCCGTAGGCGGCACAATAGAGAGTTTCGGGATCTGCGGGATCGACCACTACAGAGAGAACTACTCCAATAAAAGGGCCACCTTCCATATGAACATGATTGGCCCGCGAGGGTGCCGGCAGGGCGCTCACAAGAGTGAATGTAAGCCATGCTACCGCGAACAGATGCTTCAATCTTGCCGGAGGTCGTGATCTTTCCACTATCAAGCCTGCCCTATTTCTTCTTCAGTTCAAATGCCGCTTTGGTTTGCTCTCCCGCCTTAACCGTGACCTTGCGTGTTTGTTGCCCTAGCGTCTCATGCCACAACCGGACGGTATAAGTTCCGGGTGGGACATCGGTTATTTTGAAGGACCCGCCCTCGTCCGTAATGGCGTAGTAAGGGTGCTCCGCGACCACAAGCCACATATTCATCCATTCGTGCACGTCGCAGTTGGCCCGGATAATCTCTGGTATGTTGATCTTGACCTTCAATTTCTTCTTAAACTTAGGCTGGGCCTTATTAAGGATCGGGTTCTTGGTGCTGTTGGTGCGGAAATTATGGAGGATCCCATCGCTATTGATTAGGGTAAAGCTCTTCCCGGCCGGGACGATCAAGACGTGAGGGTGGAACTGGCACCCCCTCTGGTCAATATTGAAAACAGACGGGACCTTGAATTTCTTGCCCCTCTTGATGTCTGTCAGATAGAGCACGGCGTTCTTAACGCCCCCGGTGGCGCTGACAACTAGGGACTCGGTGAACTTGGCTTCTTTACCGCAGACCTTTTTATTCCGTGTAACGGCGATCTCTTTGCGCTCAGGGGCTTTTCCCTGGAACTTTACCGTACCAACAATGGTCCCAGTTGATGCCGTCTCTATGGCGTCATAGGCCATCAAAGGGGAAGACAGAAGGAGGAAGAGAAGAATTGATAGAATAACATGCAGTATCCCAGACCTCTTCATGGAGATGCCCCCCTCCCTCTGTTGCTTTTCCCTAATCCCGGCTCAAACCGCAAGCATTAATAGCCTAGCTTGGACTTCTTCGCGTCAGAGACGGACAGGGTTTTTGCCTGCTCTGCGGTCAAGATCTTGGCCAGACAGGGATTCAGGACCTTGGCAGCACAAGGGTTCAGCGTTTTGGCCGCGCAAGCGTTCAGAGTTTTGGCAGCACAGGGATTGAGAGTCTTTGCCGCGCAAGGGTTCAGCGTTTTGGCTGCACAGGGATTGAGAGTCTTTGCCGCGCAGGGATTCAGGGTTTTGGCTGCGCAGGGGTTCAAGGCCATTGCTGCACAGGGATTAAGTGTCTTTGCTGCGCAGGGATTCAGGGTTTTGGCTGCACAGGGGTTTAAGGCCTTGACAGCGCATGGGTTAATGGTTTTGGCTGCGCAAGGATTAACCGCCTTCAGGGTCCCCATATCGACGGCAGACGCAAAATGGTTAAACAGCGCCAAAGATAAGATCAGAGCTACAAAAGTAGCTCCAACAAGAATTACTCTTCTGCTCTTAGACATTAGTGATACCTCCTATTAATTTATTTTTGTTTCTCTGTCTAAGCTAATTGGTAAATCTGCTAGGTCACCTGGCTGCACATGGATTGGCCGCGCACGGATTCTTAGCTGCACAAGGGTTCTTTGCCGCACAGGGATTTCTCGCCGCACACGGATTAGCAGCGCACGGGTTAGACGAGCAGGGATTGGCGACTGAAGCTCCTGAGGCCAGATATATATACCAGGCCGTACGAGCCCTTCCGCTGTCCACATAGGAAATAGTAACCTTATCACCCCGCTTGATTTCCCTGATTGTTTTTACCTTCGGGCCTTGGCGAATTACCGAATATTTCGCAAGGGTTAGGTCGAGTTGCTTGCCGTTAGCCTTGATAACGAGTTTGCCGGAGTCTGGATTTACCCTCACAATCTCACCCCTGACCATGACGGCCTTGGAAACTGATCTAGAGGCCCGCGCGCCAGGTGAACAGGGATTAGCGGCGCAGGGATTTTTGGATTGACGGCGCAGGGATTTTTGGCCATGCAAGGGTTTTTTGCCGCGCAGGGGTTTACGGCACAGGGATTCTTGGCGGCACACGGGTTTTTCGCCGCACACGGATTGACTTGAGCCAGGGAAATGCTAGGTAGGTTTAGATAAAAGAGGCCGACGAAGATAGCCAAGTAAAGTCGCCAGCTTAGACACTTTGTCTTGCTCATAAAACCTCCTTTTTTTAATGTTGAGTTATTTTGACTCTCAATAGATAACTTCCGTACGAATAAAAAGTTCCCACTGATTTTTCCTCTAGAGGGAACTTTTTGACCTTCGAGGCTTTTTGGAATAAGACTCTACTGAAACTATAGAATTAAAATCTGCAAGGTCAAGAGGGATAATTGAAAATCACTCACTGGCGTCGGGCATCTCTGATTATGGGATGCCTGTTAGGCCTTCTCATATTTCTATATCTGGCAGGTCTGTTTCCCCGTCGGTCCGGCGTAGAGAACTCGGAGCCTTCCCCCAGTCTTTCACTGAATCTGAGTATTGAGGAATTCTTCGGCAATTACTGGCAGACCCCCATTCCTCCCCAGGGCTCACCCCCTACCCGTTTCACGGATGCGGAGGCTTCGCTTCAACCCGAGGCGTGTGGAAGCTGCCACCCAGATCAGTACAGGGACTGGAAGGAGAGCTTACACAGCATGGCTATGGGGCCGGGCCCCTGGGGCCAGATCATCGACCTTAATCGAAGTAGCCCCCAAGAAGGAAGCTTCTGCATGACCTGTCATGCCCCCTTGAGTGAGCAGATGCCCCTTGTTGCTAAGACTACTGCTCAGGGCAAAGGGAGCTACGAAAAGAATCCCCGCTTTGATTCTCAACTCCAACTGCGGGGGATCACCTGCGCC
>JACZXR010000400.1 GCA_022571535.1 Deltaproteobacteria bacterium
CGTCGATGATAATACGAAGAGCGCGCCAGACGCGGTCCTTCAACATGATAAAACGATGCTCTTTGGTTTTGAGGAATCCCTGCTCCTGCATGAGCTGTTCGCAGTAGAGGGCCCATCCTTCATAAAAGACCGAGGACTCATTCATTAGGCGTGGCAGAGTAGAGGCCTCGCGAATGGAATTGGCAACGGTGAATTGAAGGTGATGACCGGGATAACTCTCGTGGACAGAGGTGTTTTCCAGGCCAACCCAGTTGTGTTCCCTTAAAAGATCGTTGTCCGTTACCGGAGTAACGTAGTAGTAGCCGGTCTGTTCGGGGTCATTGGGAGGTGGTGAGAGATAGGCGGCGAAGGGGATCTCATGGCGCTGGAATTCCGGCGTGTGTACGACCTGGAGCTTCTCGTGTGGAGGGAACGAGAGAAGCTTCTTCTCAAGGACGAAGGTGCGGGCGGACTCCATGGCCTTCTGGTAGGCAGAGATCACATCCCCGGCAGGCGGGTGATGCTCCTGAATCTTGAGGGTAACTTCCGCAATGCCTTTGCCCGGTGCGATCTCATCTGAAATCTGGGCAAGCTGTTTCTTTGTCTCTTCGAAAAGGTGCTCTCCGAGTGCGAGTAGGCTTTGAGCATCGTGGGTCAGGAAATGGCGCTTTTTGAGGAGCAGGTGGTAGTGTACCTCCCCGACGGCGTAGGTACCACGGCTTCGAGGGAGGAGGTCCCGCTCGAGAAAATCCGTAAAGTCCCGGATAGCGCCCTTAGCCTTCTCGATCGCGTCTTTTAGGTGGGCTGGGTCCTTTAAGCCCTCGGCCACCGAGGTAATGCTCGGAAGCGTATCGAGGAAGTCGAGACCCCCCTTTGCAGCTTCAATGGCCATCTCTGTCCAAAGACGTGGCGGGTTGGCATCGGGCCTGGTGAGGTTTGTGATCCCTTGATTGATGCTCTTGGGAGATTGCTCGAGTCGGCTGAGAATATTCCCGAGCCTGTCCGTTGTGGGGCGGACAGTCAGGATGTAGATGTGAGGTACTGGTAGGTAGGTTTCTGGTTGTTTGAGCCGGTAGTCCTCCTTGTTGAATTCATAGTTCTCGATGGTCAGGCGGCCTTCGAGCAAGGCATAGTCTATGGTTTCGTCTTTGGTCAGTCCCTTTACCGACACCTGACGTATCTGCTGCAGGGAATCTTTCCAAAAGGCCTTATCTTCTGTGTAGGTCTCGTCATCGTAGTCCGTTAACAAGTGATCGTATCCGCCGATGCTATAGTGGATTGCCTCCGCTGGATGAAGGGTAAAGTATTGTTGGAAGAAGGCCTCACAGAAATCGTCGAACTGATGCATCGCGACTGCCTTATCATGTTCCCAGTGGAAGTGCAATTTTGGGCCGTTGACAGGGACCGAGGGTATGGGGCTAAATGGCGAAGACGGAGGTGTCCATGCCGAATTGCTGGCTGTTAAAAACTGAGCCAGGTGCCTATTCCTTCCAAAGGCTGGTAAAGGACAAACGCACAGTCTGGGATGGGATCAAAAACAATCTGGCGCTGAAGAATCTTTCCAGGGTTAGAAAAGGCGATCGTTTTTTGATCTATCATACCGGGGGAGAAAAGGTTGCAGTGGGAGTTGCCCGAGCCCTGGGAGATGCCTACCCGGATCCCAAGAAAAAGGATCCTAAACTCCTTGTGGTTGATATCGAGCCGGTCAAGTTCCTTTCACGTGCGGTCTCTCTTGCTGAGATGAAGGGCAATTCTAGGCTCGGCAAATTTGATCTTTTTCGCCTGCCGCGCCTCTCGGTGGTGCCAGTGAGCGAAGGGCAATGGAATATCATCACAAGGATGGCAGGACAATGAAGCGCGAGGCTGTTCGGAATTCCTTTCGTGATCGTCAACACGCTCTCGAATTCGACCTGAGGGCGACCAGGTCGGATATCCGTGCCAGGTTGAGCTCCCTGTTGATTGAAGCCCTGGAACTCAAGGGACGCGAGCGTGTACTTGACCTCGCTACTGGGACTGGACGTTTTGCCCAGCCGGTCTGCAGGCAGCTCAAAGAAGGAAAGGTCGTTGGGGTGGATGAGGCGCTCGCCATGCTCGGTCTGGCTCGTGAGAAGGCGCAAAGCGAGCCCCTTCCCAGCTATCTCCAGACAGCCGGGGTTGCGCAAGCGCTGCCGTTTCGAGACAGTACCTTCGATTGTGGCTTCGTGGCATTCAGCCTCCACCACTTTGGCCGTCCCTCTGTGATGATGGAAGAAGCGCACCGCGTCCTCAGGGAAGGAGGAAAATTTGTGGTCTTAGACCCTGTTGTCCACAAGGTTCGAGATCCGGTGGACCAGTCCTTGATCGACTTTATCAATACAGTTTTTCGTCGCTCCCATGGGAAAGACTTCCAGTTCTACTGTTCGGAGGAGATTCGTGAGCTTTTTACACGGGGAAAGTTTCAAATTACCCAGGCCGACTTGTATTCAGCCTCTTTCGATCAGGTCGGAATGGATGGCATACCCACAGGGCGCCACTGGCTGGAGATCGCCGAGGGGCTAGACGGGAAATCCGGTGCGATGAGAGAACGATTTAAGGAGAGCTATTTCCAATTTCAGAAAAGAGGCGATGGATTTCACGTCAAGGGGAGTTTCAATTACGCCATAGTTTGTGGGGAAAGATCTTAAACAGAGAAAGGAGTTTATTGTCTTGAAGCGAGCCGATTTTCGCACTTTTTATCGTGAGGCACACAGCGTCTCTTGTCTCAGTGAGAGAGAGAAGATTTTCCTGGGATTGGCCGTGGCCATGACTCGCAACTGCGAGCCCTGAGTAGAGCGGCGCCTTGCGGACGCAAGGAAATCTAACATAAGCGAAGAGGACCTTGACGCGGCCGTGGACGTCATTGCCGCTGTCAACGCCGGCATTATGGAGTCGCTGAATCAGAGGATAAAACAGCGGCTGAAATAAAGATGCGGGGTGAATTTATCGGGGGAGGCTATGCCAAAGGTATCCCGTTTGGGCCATTTTGGACTGAGGGTTAAGAGTCTGGATCGTTGTCTGCCGTTTTACCGGGACGTTTTGGGCTTGGAGGTTACTGGCCGACAGGACTCGACGTGACTGGCCCGATCGCCAAGCCAGTCGAGCTCGGACTGTCCGAGGAAGAGATATTGAAGGCTCATCTGGCCTGAAGTTATTGATCTATAATCTTGAAGCCTGTTCTTGAAGGTGCTAAAAACAGATTCTCTAGTGGTCGCATAGCTCAGTTGGTTAGAGCGCTTGCCTCACATGCAAGAGGTCGCAGGTTCGAGTCCTGCTGCGACCACCATTGAAAATCAGTAACTTGCACGCCAAGTAAGATTTCCCTGGCTTTAGCAGTGCAAAGTCAAGCAATGATCCCTGACATGACCCCGATCGCT
>JACZXR010000401.1 GCA_022571535.1 Deltaproteobacteria bacterium
TTTCAACTCCATCTATCTACTTCCGGTTAACCTGTATGGGCCTGGTGGGCAGTTCGACTTAGAGAGCTCGCATGTGATCCCTGCCCTCATCCGGAAATGCCTGGAAGCGGTTGAGCGGGGAGAGTCGGAGATCGTCTGTTGGGGGGACGGCACACCCACGCGTGAGTTCCTCTATGTCGAGGAATGCGCAAAGGCGATTGTCCTGGCAACGGAACAGTACGACGGGGCTGAGCCGGTGAACATCGGGGCAGGGTTCGAGATCTCAATCAAGGAGCTGGTAGAGCTGATCGCCGAATTGGTTGGGTTCCATGGCCGGATCGTGTGGGACACAACCAAACCTAATGGCCAGCCTAGGCGAATGCTTGACACTAGCCGGGCAGGGGATCTCTTTGGGTTCCGAGCAAAGATCGACTTCAGGGAGGGCCTATTGCGAACCATCAAGGATTACAACGAGCAGCGGCCCTCTCTATGAGAGACCGAATATGCCTGACAGGCCAACCCAATGCATGATATCAGCCTATGATTTTGTTTTCCGTTACTATTGTTTATTCCCTGATAGTTTTTGTTTTTGGCACTCTGGTGGGGAGCTTTCTCAACGTTTGCATTTTGCGGCTACCAAAGGGCGAGTCCATTGTTTTGCCCCCTTCCCACTGCCCAGCATGCAAATCTCCCATCCCATTTTACGATAACATTCCCCTGATCAGCTATCTCATTTTGAGGGCCCGCTGTCGCTATTGTGGTGCGAGGATCTCATTTCGTTACTTTGTCGTAGAGCTTCTGATGGGAGTCCTTGCGGTAGCCCTATTACCGCGGGTTGGTCTCGGATTAGGTTATTTTGCGTACTTTGTCTTCGTTGCGTCTCTTATTGTCATCACCTTTATCGATCTGGATGAGAGAATCGTTCCGGACGTGATTAGCCTTCCGGGAATCGGCTTGGGCCTCCTCCTGTCAATAGTCAACTGGCTGTTGCCAATGGACCCCCTGTCCGTAGGGCCTTCCCCGATGAGCTCTTTGATTGGGATTCTTCTTGGTGGTGGTTCTCTTTTAGGGGTGGCCTGGGCATATCAGCTCTTTACCGGGAGGGAGGGGATGGGGGGTGGGGATATCAAGCTTCTGGCCATGGTCGGGGCGTTTTTGGGTTGGCCTGCTATTCCTGTGGCGCTTTTTTTTGCCTCTTTAACAGGGTCCTTGGTAGGCCTCGGACTTATGATACAAAAACAGGCAGACGGTAAGCTTGCCCTTCCCTTTGCCCCATTTCTCTGCTTGGGGGCTATCCTGCACCTTTTTATAGGTGAAATACTCATTGATTTTTACCTGATTCTTGCGTAGCTTTTAGTTGCTATTTTTGTCAACTGTTACGCTTTTTGGTACAATGTCCTGATCGGTGATGCTGTCTGAAGCCTGTTTTTGCAGGTTATCTTCTTAATGTTTATACTCTTTTACAATATCAGGTGGCATACCTACTGTACTGGCATGCTTTTGGCATCTTCTGAGCTCATTCCAGAAAGGCTCTTATGAGGAAGCAAAAGGGTACCCCATCGGATCACGGTTTTACCGTAATAGAGCTTATGGTCGTTCTTGCTGTGGCCGTGATCGTTATGGGGGTTGCGCTCCCCAACATGATGTCCTGGCTTCCGACCTACAGGCTCTCTGCGGGTGCACGGCAATTAGCTGGAGATCTCCAGTTGGCTCGGATGAAGGCTATCTCACAGAACACCAAATATCGGCTAAAATTTACAACTGCTAACTCCTACGAATTTGAGAAGGAAAGTGGAGGGACATTTAGCACTGAAAGTGGCCCTTTTAGTCTCCCGGATGGGATCACGGTCACGGGCACTACACCTTTTACCACATCGGAATTTCAAGCTCGCGGAACCGTCAATGCCGGTGGAGTGATAACCCTAAAGAACATCAATAATTTGGAAAAAACGGTGCAGGTTAACATCGTTGGTCGAGTGGCTATATTGTAAATATGAATGAACGAAGCGCAATATTGGATATGGGGAATCAGAGGTATTTCAAGTCTCAAGGTTCACCATTGCAGGTGGCAGGTCGTAGGCACCACAGGGGATTTACCCTGATTGAAGTTCTGATATCGATGACTATTTTCTCCATTGCCATTTTGGGTCTTGCCATTGGCGCGGGTACTGTGATGCGCGCCAATCAGACGAGCTATTTTAGCACGATTGCAATCAGCCTAGCGCAGGACAAGTTGGAGGAGCTCAAGGCGAATCCGGCCACTCTCAATTCCTGTCCTACCAACTGTGATAGTACCGTGCCGACTCATGATGGCGTAGCCTTCACCCGGACCTGGGAGGTGACAAATGGCTCTCCCGTACCGGGGGTTAGCCGAATCGATGTACAGGTCGAATGGACCGATCACATTGCCCACACTGTTTCGATCTCCTCTCTTGTCCTGAACTAGCCGATGATGTGTAAAAAACGGTTCGAGGCCCAGGGTTCGACATGCAACGTCTTCAGTTGCACGTCACAGCAGGGGTTCTCCCTGATTGAGTTTTTAGTAACGATCCTTCTCAGCTCCATTGTCATGGGGGCAATATACAGTGTCTATCGTGTACAGACTCGCTCCATGAAGGTTCAGGAAAACCGCATGGAGGCCCAGCAATATGCCCGTTCCGTGCTTGACCTGATGGTGCGAGAGATCAGAAACGTGGGCTATTTCCCTGTTGGTGCATGTACAACTACACCATTGAATTACGACGGGATCATTACGGCGGAGGCTCAGAGCTTCCAATTTGTTTATGATGCAGATGCGGACAACGATTGTGCCGGCCCCGACGAAAACATCGCATATGCTTACGACACCGTCAACAAGGATATCACCAGAGCTGTGGATGGAGGCGCACCGCAGGTCCTGACCGATGGGAATGCTACTAATCTGGACCTAAAATACTTTCAGCAGGACGGTACGGAGCTGACTCGTCCTGTCACGGATTCGAATCTGAAAAAAACAATCAAAAGAATATTGATCTCGTTAACTGTTCAGTCCAAGGATACGGGCACAGAGTTCGGCGGGGGTCAACTCAATGCCACTATGACCTCTAACGTAGATCTACGCAACCGCTAATGTAGACCTACGCAACCGCAGGCTGCCACAGTAAAGGAAGCCAATAGTAGAAGGTCAGTGGGGAATAGCAGATGCCGGATAACTTATGGGAGCGATTAATTTTTCTGGCGGCAAGATCGGCGAAGGTCCATTGAATTTATACGATTTATCGTTGACCAAATTTAGAGGGGTTGATGCAGGTCCTATTCAAGAATAACCGGGGGATGGTTCTGGTAGTGCTCATTATGATGATGGTGATCTTGCTATCCATCACCGGGGCCTCTCTGCTCTTTAGC
>JACZXR010000402.1 GCA_022571535.1 Deltaproteobacteria bacterium
GGCACTGTCTCCTTTGCGAATTAATGTCCAAATCTTTCCATACGGCTATGCCGCCGCGAACGCCAAGATCATCCCTTTGAACCGCGTACCAGTCTGGGTTCGAGGACTCCACGGAGCTGTCGGTGGCAAAGGAGACAAAATATCTGATGGGGTCCTATAAAGCAAACTCCTATCAATCGATCGTCCTCCGCCACCATTCCCAAACCGCGCGACTTTCCTCCCTGGAGAGCAGGGGGCGGCGACTCTCTCTTTCCCTCAGATAGTCGCTAGTACACGGGGCAAAATCGGGTGCGGGAAATGGGCCGGCCGAAGACTTGTCATTCTTTTTTGCAGGGCGTATATAGCCTGGGCACATTGGTCTAGGCGAGGAGAAAAAGGATGAACGATGTCAAACGAAGGTACAACGCAGAGATACAACGAGCCAAGGGTATCTTGGAGCTGGCCGCCGCGCTTTACGACACCTCTCTCTCTTTCCAGACCACACGGGCGGCCGAGAACGTTCTCCAAACCGAATCCCGCGTCGGAGCTACGATCAAGCTCTCCCTCAGCGCCGAGCGGGCGGTGAAAGAAAACAGAATTACACTTTCTTTTGCGGCGGACAGCTTCTGGGAGATCAAGAAGGTGGCCGAACGCAAGGTATCCCTTGGATGGATCAACCCTTCGGCGGCCGTGACGGTGGCCTTCCGGGGAAAGGGGCCCGAGCGGAAAAAAGTGCCCTTGCGGGTCATAGCCGTTTTTCCTTCCTATGATGTCATGGGTTTTGCCGTTCACGAATCCACGGGCATTACATCGCTGGCCCAGATCAAGAAGGATCGGATTCCGCTCCGCCTCTCCACAGGGATGACCACAAAGCGCGCCCTCGCCTATAACACGACGATGTTCACTGTGACCGCCGTCATGAAAGCCGCCGGATTGAGCTTGACTGATTTCCGGAAATGGGGCGGGAAGATCCAGTCCGTCAACAGGCCGAGCCATCCGGACCGTCGGGCCGCTATCGAAAACGGAACCATCAACGCCATCTTCGACGAAGGCATCAAAAGCTGGGGTCAAACTGCCGTGGACCACGGCTTTCGTTACCTGCCCGTGGAGGGAGAGGTCCTGAAGCGACTGGTGGCGATGGGCTATCGCTCATCGGTCGTTCCCAAGTCTCGATTCCGCGGTCTGCCCGAGGACGTTCAGACAGTGGATTTCAGCGGCTGGCCGATGGTGGCCCTCGCCGATATGCCCGACGATGTTGCCTACGCCATCTGCGAGGCCATCGAGGCGCGCAAAGATATTTTCCCTACCGACAACTACAAACCGCTGGATGTGGCCCAGCTCTGTGCCAACGATGCGGAGGCGCCCTTCGATATCCCGCTCCACCCCGGAGCGGAGCGGTTCTATCGGGAGAGGGGCTATCTGAAGTAAGAGAACACTTTTAGCCAAGAATATCAAAGCTACTGAAGAACCGACTTGGGGGTCGCTTCCAGGCGAGTGACCTGCATCGCCAAGCGGTCCATCGTCTCATCGATTTGGGGTAGAAGTTCCTTTTTCCAGTAGTCGCTTTCCGCTACTTCTTTGGCATAACGTGCTCGTTCCTCTTCGCTCTCGAACCTGCGTATCCAGACATAGAGATCCTCTTTTTCTGGGCTTATAAAACTGCCCACCACAACAATTCCCCTGGAGACATGGAAGGGTATTATTTTCTCTTCCATGAATCTTACCCACCTCTCACGCTGTTTTGACTTTATACGATACTGGCGAAGTTCAAAAAACATAGCATCCTCCTTTTAGGTGAACCCATTGAAGTGAAAGCCTTCATAAGCGGCCTTCGATCGTATGAGATTTTACCCGTCAAGCAAAGGATGTGGAGTCCGGCAATAGTTTATTGACAATCTCAGTCTCAGCCTTGGCCACCGATGCTAATCCTTTCTTTTTCCGTAAAGGAATTTGCCCTCCATCCTCTGGTATTCGCCGAGGCCGATGAATGCCGTGTAGTCTTCAAACGAGGACATCCACTGGGTCTGTCCAGGCAATGTGCCCGTTGCGGATTCACGTAGGGTGGTGAAAAAATCTTTCATGGCCTTGTAACTGACCATGATGGAGGCAATCGGAATGGACACCCGGCTGACGCCCAGCTTGGCTAGCTCTGGGATAGGAATCAGCTCTGTCTTCACGCCAGTCACCCCGTCCATCAGGTTGACGGACAGAGGGCCCTGGATCCCTTCGAGCGCTTTTTCTATTTCGGCGCGGGCTGCGATCGCATCGATGAAGACGAGGTCCGCTCCCGCTTCCAGGTAAAGGTTGCCGCGACGAATAGCCTCGGTGAGGCCATCGACTGCCAGCGCATCGGTACGGGCATTGATTACGAAGTCGGAGTCGAGGTGGTCCCGCGCCTCGGCACACGCTCTAATTTTGCCAACCATTTCCTCCGCCGGGACGATCTCCTTGCCCTCCATGTGCCCGCAGCGTTTTGGGAAACTTTGATCTTCGATATTCATGCCTGCGGTCCCCATAGCGATCAGCCGCTCGGTTACCCAGGCGGCATTGATGGCATTTCCCCCACCGGTATCGGCATCCGCCATCACGGGGATACTCACGGCCTGAACAATGTTCCAGGCCGTGTCGAGAACATCTTTCATCTGCACCAGGCCAACGTCGGGCTTGCCCAACAACGAGCCTGCGACACCGAATCCAGAAATCTGAATTGCCTCAAATCCACAGCTTTCGATGACCTTCGCGCTAAGGGCATCGTGGCAGCCGGGTACGATTACAGCTCGCCGCTCTGAGATCGCCTGTCGCAATCGAGTACTGTTCTTCATCTGAAAACCTCCGGGTAGAATCACCCCTTTTATCACTTCCTGGTGTATAAGATCCAATTCGGCACTTTTCAAACCATTATTCGAAGCAGGAGGTCATGTCCATCATTGCTTGGGCTTTTCAGGTAGTCCTTAGATGGAAGATTCGTCAGGTTGACACAAAATCTCCTTCTCGGGTATTCTCGATCACTTTGGTCATCAATGTGATTCGGTAGTTCGGTCAGAAATTTTCTGGAGTTAGCCCCGATCCGTAAAAAATAATCGAGGCATACCCCGTTTGGAGCGAAATATGACAGCAATTAGCGACATTATGATCTTCGGTCTGCAACTATACTGGAGGTGAGTTGCCGGATCGCACTACAAACAGGTCTTTGTTGCGGCCTGATGTGCATTAGTGAGGATTTTGGGACTGATTAATTTCGGATCGGGGTTAGAAGAATCAAGTTATATCCACCACGGGGTTTGAACCCCGTGGTCGACCAAAGGGAAGAGCTACCGCTTCTCCCCTTTGGAAACCCCATCGGTTTTGTGCCCGCGGCAAGCCGCGGGGTTACCCAATAATCT
>JACZXR010000023.1 GCA_022571535.1 Deltaproteobacteria bacterium
ACAAAAAGAATTTCAGGTTTACAGAGTTAATTTAATGTAAACCCCGCCTCTTGAGGCGGGCACAAAGCCGATGGGGTTTCCAAAGGGGAGAAGCGGAAGCTCTCCCCTTTGGTCGAACACGGGGATTTAAACCCCGTGTTCGATATAACTTGATTTCGAACCATATGATGCGTAATTAAGCGAAGGGAAAGAGATTATGATTAAGCCGGTCGGATTAACCGAAGGTCATTACGAGTGTCGGTCAATAGATGATACCCTTCCGATCTTTACGGACCTTCTGGCCCTTGAGGTGGTCGAAAGAAAAGAAGACCAGGTTGTCTTGAAGCATCCGAATACGGACTGGCTTCTGGTAGTTCACGAGGCTGGGCCCGAGGCGACGGACAAGCCGCACAACAATCACTATGGGTTTAGGGTGGAAAACAAAGAGGAAGTAGACGCCGCTTGGAATTATATTAAGGAGCACAGGGATAAGTACCGCATTCAGCATGTGACGAAGCCTCATGAAAGCCATTTCGCTTATTCCATCTATTTTAAAGAGCCGGGGGGGAACGATTTAGAGATCGAATACTATGATCCGCAGGCGCTTGCTGAGGGTCGGAGGATCGCGGCTCCACCCTGGAAAACCCGGATCGCCGAAGACCGCTTTCCGGAGAGAGGATATATCCCCCAGGCTATGTCCCATGGAACGCTTCAGTGTGACGACAAGAAGGCGAGCGAGCGATTTTACCGGGACGTCCTTGGCCTGGAGATCGTTGGCGGCGGCAGGATGTCCGTGTATATCAAGCACCCATCAACGCCTTGGTATATCGTAGTTCTTCCCGGCAGGAGGCGCCGGTACCTTTCCCCCTCCAATCGCTTTACCTTAAAGGTAGCCTCGCCGGAGGACGTGGAGGAATCACATCTGGAATTCACCCGTTCCGGAAAAGAGTTTGGGATTACGCAACTTGAGGATATAGAGAAAAACAACGGAGAAGTCTCATTTTTATTTAGTGATCTGGACCAAAATTGGTGGGAAGTCGCTGCGACATCTGAGAGATAGCATGGCCCGAAAAAGACGATTGGTAGTGGCTACCGTCAATCTGCCTGGTTCTTAAAAGCGCAAGCTAATCAGATCTCTTCTCTGGGCTTTTTACCAAGTGCCCTGAGAAGAGAATTCCATTGATAAATTTATTGACCTCTAACGGACTGCGTGTTAAGGCGGATGGGTCGTTTCCAAGGTTTGTTTTCCGTATATATTTTACACCTTAAGAATGTAGAAGATCATGGGAATGATTATTGACGGCAAGGCAATTGCTCGAGAGGTTAGAAATCAAGTAAAAGGGGAGATCGACAGTCTCAAGAGGAAACGGGGAGTCGTTCCCGGACTGGCAGTGGTCCTGGTGGGAGACGACCCTTCCTCACACCTTTACATCAGGAACAAGGAAAAGGCGTGCAAAGAGGTTGGGATCGAATCCAGTGAGCATTTGCTCCCCGAGGCCCTCTCGGAAAACGAGCTCATCTCTCTCATTCACACCCTGAATCGAGACAAGGCGATCCACGGCATTCTGGTTCAACTCCCTCTGCCGGCCCATATCAGCACGGGGAGAATCCTTCAGGCGATCTCGCCTGAGAAGGACATCGATGGGTTCCACCCTGTCAGTCAAGGGCAGCTGCTTCTGGGTGGGGAAGGTTTCAAGCCCTGCACCCCCATGGGTATTATGAAGCTCTTGGATTATGTCGGATGCGATCTCAAGGGCAAGACGGTCGTGGTGGTGGGTCGGAGCAATCTTGTGGGGAAACCGGTTGCTTTGATGCTACTCGGTCGGCATGCTACGGTGACGCTTTGCCACTCTCGTACGGCCGACCTTAAAGGCGAGGTTAGTCGGGCGGATATTTTGGTTGTTGCCGTCGGCAAGGCGGGTCTTGTCCGTGGCGATTGGATCAAGGCAGGTGCCGTAGTGATCGACGTAGGAGCCAATCGGCTCCCCAACGGGAAGCTGGCATGGGACGTGGAGTTTGAGGCCGCCAAGGAGCGCGCCTCATGGATCACTCCTGTCCCTGGAGGGGTTGGACCCCTGACGATTTGTATGCTGCTGTTCAACACCCTGGAAGCGGCAAGACAATCTATGAAACGGGAAGGTTAAACCGAACCAGGTGAAAACTGCAGGCCTAGCTTCAACTCAAAGACTCAGGAGGACACCCCTTTATCGGGTCCACCGGCGCTCGGGAGCAAAGATAGTTGAATTTGCAGGGTGGGAAATGCCGGTTCAGTACCGCGGGGTCATAGAGGAGCATTTAGCTGTCCGCAGCCATGCGGGTCTCTTCGACGTAAGCCATATGGGGGAGATTGAGATTCGCGGTCCTGATGCATTGGCATTGTGCCAGAAGGTCACGGCCAACGATGTCTCCCGGATAAAGGTTTCCCAGGCGCAGTACAATTTGTTGCTCAACGAGGACGGGGGCACCGTGGATGACCTATTGGTTTACCGGTTGGAAGCGGACCATTTTCTTCTGTGCGTCAATGCAGCCACAACGGAAAAAGATACCCGTTGGTTAATGGATCATGCAGAAGGGAAAGTGGAGATTCGAGAGTGCAGTGATGATTACGTTCAGCTGGCACTCCAGGGACCCCTGGCACAGCAGATCCTGCAACGCGTGACGTCTATGCATTTAGAAGAGATGAAGCCATTTCGTTTTTCCTTTGGCGATGTCTCTTCGATTCGCTGCCTGGTGTCCCGGACGGGATACACCGGGGAGGACGGCTTCGAGCTTTATTGCGATCCAGCTCAGGGTGAGAAGCTCTGGAACGCGCTGCTGGAGGCTGGAAGTGACCTCGGGCTGCAGCCAATCGGGCTCGGGGCGCGCGATACCCTTCGTCTGGAAAGAGCGTTTCCACTCTATGGGCATGAGTTAGACGATCATACGACTCCATTGGAGGCGGGCTTGGAATGGGTGACCAAGTTTTCCAAGGGACCCTTCCTGGGTCGAGAGGCGCTGCTGCGGCAAAGGCAGGAAGGGGTGAGAAGGAAGCTTGTGGGGTTAGAGTTGCTCGAGCCGGGCATTGCCCGAGGTGGTTACCCTATATATATGCAGGGCCACAAGATCGGAGAAGTGACCAGCGGGACCATGTCCCCTTCGCTCAGGAAACCGGTCGCCTTGGGATATGTCTCAAGGAAGGAAGCCGTAGAGGGTGATACTGTGGAGATAGAGTGTCGGGGTCGTAAGGTCAGGGGACGCATTATATCTTTACCGTTCTACCATCGCTAGGGATGGCGATTCTTAGGACCTGCAAAGAGTGAAAGGAGGAGATAATGGATTTTCCTGAAGGTCTAAAATATTCCAAAGAACACGAGTGGGTGCTGGTTGAGGATGATGTCGCCATCATAGGAATCACAGAATTTGCTCAGGGTGAACTTGGAGACATCGTATTTGTGGAGCTTCCCGAAGTAGGAGAGAAGATATCCAAGGATGATCCGTTCGGCTCCTTGGAATCGGTGAAGGCTGTTTCAGATATCTTTGCCCCTATCAGCGGCACAGTTGTTGAGATAAATGATGCCCTGCCGGATAGTCCAGAGACCATCAACGAAGACCCCTATGGAGACGGGTGGATGATCAAGGTCCAGATGACGGATATGAACGAACTCAAGGATCTTATGAGTCCGGAAGACTATGCAGAATTTATTAAGCAGCAGAATGAAGAGGAAGACGAGGACGAGGGAGATTGAGTCTGGTTCATGCGTTACACTCCACATACCGCTTCAGACAAGGAGCGGTTGCTCCACGCCATCGGTGTAAGCCGAATCGATGATCTCTTTGGTCACATCCCTCCATCCCTTAGGGAGCGAGCACGGATCGCGCTCCCCCCGGGCCTCAGCGAGGTGGAGGTCAAGAGGAGAATGGCGTCGCTTGCGGCTAAAAATGGCACGCCGGAAAACTGGGGGTTTTTTCTTGGGGGAGGAATTTATCATCATGTCATTCCGAGTACTGTCGATGCAGTAATCTCCCGGTCCGAGTTTTCAACCTCTTATACCCCTTATCAACCCGAGGTCAGTCAGGGAACTCTTCAGGCAATCTACGAGTTTCAGACCCTGATGTGTGAGCTCACAGCAATGGAGGTGTCCAATGCAGGGCTGTACGATGGCGCCTCCGCCTCCGCCGAGGCGGTCCTCATGGCACGGCGCCTTCAAAAGGGTCGCCGTCGAGTCTTCCTCTCGCGGGCCCTTCATCCACAGTACCGTTCTGTCATAGCCACCTATCTCAAGAATCTGGAGGAGGTCGAGCTTGTGGAGGTCCCGCTTACGGGGAGCGGCCAGACCGATCTTCAGTACCTCACAAAAGAGCTGGATGAGCGGGCGATTTGTGTGGTGGTGGGTTATCCCAATTTCTTTGGCATTATTGATGATCTTGGGTTACTCCACGAGGCCTGTGAAAGGTGTGGGGTCTTTTTAGTCACGGTCACGACCGAGGCTCTATCTCTGGCACTTCTTAGGCCTCCCGGGGCCTGGGAAGTAGAGATCGCTGTCGGTGAAGGGCAGAGTTTGGGAATTCCAATGAGTCTGGGAGGCCCGGCCTTTGGGTATTTAGCGTGTCGGAAAAAGTTTGTTCGTAGCATTCCAGGAAGGCTGGTCGGGGAAACAGTGGATCACGAGGGACACCGGGGGTTTGTTCTGACCCTGGCCGCACGGGAACAGCACATTCGGCGTGAGAAGGCCACCTCAAACATCTGCACCAACCAGGGCCTCTGCACTCTGGCGGCAACGGTTTTCATGTCTACTCTCGGAAAAGTGGGGATGCGGCAACTTGCCGAGGTCAATGTGGCTCGGGCCCATGAGACCAGCGAACGTCTGTTAGAGGAAGCAGGACTGACCCCGACTTTTAACGGCCCTTTCTTCAATGAGTTTGTCATTAGCGTTCAAGCACTGTCTGAGCGCTTGAGCCGATTCACCTCCAAGAGAGTCGTGCCAGGGATCCCATTAGCCCCCTGGTATCCGGAACTCCAGGATTGCTTGCTTATCTGCGTGACCGAAATGAATGAGCGAGAGGAGATTGACCAACTTGTCAGAATGTTTTCAGAAGAGTAAGGGCCAGCTCCCAACTCCACAGCTCATTTTTGAAACCGGGTCTGCGGGAAGAAGTGGATTTTTCTGGCCCGATAACCCGAAGACGAAGCCGGAATGGATTCCTGCCCGGTTTCTTAGAGATGACATTCCTGGATTTCCGGAACTTGGAGAGCTAGAGGTCATGCGCCACTTCACTCGTCTCTCTCATCTGAACTACAGCATTGAAGGTCAGTTCTACCCACTGGGATCATGTACGATGAAGTACAACCCTAAGATCAACGAGGTAGTCGCACGCCTCACAGGTCTTTCTCTCCTTCATCCGCTGGCTCCTTTGCCGCTGATCCAGGGGGCCTTGGAGTTGCTTCGTGGTCTTGAGAGAATGCTGGCAGAGATCTGCGGCATGGATCATGTCACCTTGCAACCGGCGGCCGGGGCTCAAGGAGAGATGACGGGTCTCATGATGGTCCGTGCCTACCTCTCGGCGAGGGGGAATCCGCGCAGAAAGATTCTCATCCCAGACACGGCTCACGGGACCAACCCTGCCAGCTCGACCCTGTGCAGCTATGAAGTGGTGCAAGTCCCCTCCAATGATCGAGGAATCATAGAAGCAAAAAAGGTGAAAGAGGTGATGGACGAAGAAGTTGCGGGTCTGATGATCACAAACCCTAATACCTTCGGTATCTTCGAGCAGGACATTCAGGCGATTGCAGAGATTATTCACGAGAAGGGCGGCCTGATCTACATGGATGGGGCTAATCTCAATGCCCTCATGGGGATAGCCAAACCGGGGGATATGGGTGTGGACCTTCTTCATATGAACCTGCATAAGACCTTCTCTACTCCTCACGGCGGTGGTGGACCGGGTGCGGGTCCCGTAGGAGTCAAGGGATTCCTTCAAGACTATCTTCCTGTTCCACGAATCATCCAGGGAGCTGAAGGGTACGAGCTGAGCGAGGATTTTCCAAAATCTGTGGGCCGGGTCCGATCGTTTTTTGGCAATTTTGGAATCCTGGTAAGGGCCTATTCCTACATCATTTCCTTGGGTTCTGACGGGTTGGAAGAAGCAAGTCGGATGGCACTCCTAAATGCCAATTATGTCAGGAGCAGGCTGAAGGAGCACTATCACGTCCCATACTCCGAACCCTGCTTGCACGAGTGCGTTTTTACTGATCGCCTTCAGCAGAAACATGGTGTCCACACCATCGACATCGCCAAGCGCCTGTTGGACTACGGTTTTCATCCCCCCACAATTTATTTCCCCCTGGTTGTGTCCGGGGCCATTATGATCGAGCCAACCGAGACAGAAAGCCCCGAGACGCTGGATGCCTTCATCGATGCCCTGATCTCCATTGCACGTGAGGCCAAGGAGAGCCCCTCCTTGGTAAAGTCGGCCCCTCATACCACACCCGTGGGCCGACTCGATGAAACCAGGGCGGCAAGAAACCTGATCCTCAGGTGGAATCCGTCTAAAGAGGACGGCAAATAGCTGAAAGCTGGGAGCCGAGGGCAGGGGTTGAGCACTATCCTATGGGGCAAAGCTGTATTTGAGGCGGTTGTCGAGATATTCAAAGCTTGCAATGATGGGTAGACGGTTCTTCCCTATCACGGGGGGGATCGGGTGAAAGGGGGCCGCGGCTTGTACGGAGCGTATCGCCTCTTCATCCAGGATAGAGAAGCCTGAGGAACGTATCAGACGCGTTCTCATTAAAGTTCCGTTTCCCAGTATCGTGAATTCAAGAACCAGCTTTCCTTGGAGCCCGTGGCGCAGGGCCCTATCCGGATATTCCCATGCCAGCTCGATGGCCCGTTTAATGCTGGAAAGGTAAGTGACGTATCTCGGTTCTTGACTGTCTAGTCGAATCGCCCCTCCCTCGATGCTTTCTCCATCTGGTGATAGAGACCAGCTGATGGGTGGAAGCAGCTCTTTAAGGGCTGGAAGGGACTGACGGACAATGCTCTCTCTTTTTCCAGCTGGGAAAGGACGTACCTTAGGCTCCTCCGGTCGCCGTATTTTCACTTCAGGTAGAGGTCTTGGCGTTTCTCCTAACCGGTCGGGCTTACGGGCAAGCTGTTGGGTCTGGGTCTTGGCGGGCCTGACGGCAGGTTTCTGTTGCTCAACTTCACGTAACGGCTCAACCTTCTTTACATCGGCAAATGGAAGAAAGGCTACCGGAATTGGCTCCCTTATTTTCTCTATCTTCGGAGCATTGGACCAGGGGAAAAAAAGGACGAGATGAAATCCCAGGGAGATGAGAAAGAAGGGAACCGGAGAGGTGCGTGAGGGTTTCACATTCCTATATTAACTCAGCGCTGGATTGATGGGCAAGCGCGCGGTGCCGTTCAGCGCCAAGGCCCTTCTCCGAATCTTTCGTGCTCAACCCGTGCCAAACAGTGCCGAGCTTCTTTTAAATCACACAAGAAAAGTTTTTGAAACAGAGAGCGAGTAAGGAACAAATCAAGAGTCAGCATCCCCGCATCGTGTCATGGTCTTACCCTCCCTATCTTGGTTGTCCTGAACCAGTGCACTGGTTTGCATGGGGAGGGCTGGCGGGCTAAGATGGCCTTATCGGAGATTTTATGTTTGGCCTAGGAATATGGGAACTCCTCATTATCCTCATCATTATTCTTGTCCTATTTAGCGGTAAGCTTCCTGAGGTTGGTGAAAGCCTCGGCAAGGGTATACGGAAATTCCGAAAGACCTTACATGATGGCGATGAAATCGACATCACCCCGGAAGAAGAGCAAGAAAAAGAAGAAAAGGGGAAAGACTCTTCCAAACCGTGACCCAAAGTGTTGACCTCAACGGGGTTCTCTGTTACGGCTTCTTCGATTGTGCGCTGGATTTTTTTCGGATCGCGTTTAAATAGTTTCCTTCGCTGATAGGACCCGGCAACTGAAGGATTTGATTTTCTCCGTTGGTTTCAGGAAAACGATGGTGAACGCAGCCGACTCTTCCGGGGGAATTTCAAATCTTTTTTGTGGCTTCAGCCGTTGGAGGATGGAGATTTCTCGGGCTGTCATATCCTGAATGATCTTTGTAGAGATCGCGTTTCCAACCGAGATAGCCTGGCTCTTTATTTTCTCTCCCTCCGCAGAATAAATTTGCCCCTCAACCTGAATCTCGCCCACACTAACTGAAGTGCGGTTGATTATTTTGCCAGAGATCACAAAAACCCTGTGGCCTCCAAATATTGTTTGAAAGTCGGACCGTAAAGAGCTCACGACAATGCCTTTCCGCAGGTGGTTGTTTTTAATTATCAGGGGGCCGAACCAGGGAATGGCTTTGATGAGCGATTCCAGTTGTGTCGGCTTGGCTTGGTACGTGAGCGTGGCCATGAAGAAGATGAGAAGGAGGAGCCCGAATAAACTGATGAAAGGAATGACGGATAGGCCATTGGCCTGGCGCGGGTCATCGGTAGTATCGGATTCAATTTCCTTTCCTTGAAACGGGAAGTCTTCCTCTTCCTCCTTGGCTTCAAAGTCTGCTTTCCAGTCCGTAGGGGAGGGTGGGGTAAAGGGCTGTGAGGTGTCTTGTTCGTGAGCCGAGGTTGCCTTCGCGAGCTCTTCTTCCTGGGCAGAGGACTCTTCGCTCGGCGGTATTGGCGGTTCTGACGATTGCTGATCTTGACCGTCTGTCGGCAGCTGCTGGTCCTGGCTATCGGTCAGCGGAGGTTTTGTCGCCTCGACGGAGTGGGGGCCCTCGTCGACTATTTTTTCTGTTGTGTCTGTTTGAGTGGAAGGAAAGGAAAAACTCAGTTCAGCGGATTTTCCCTCGTCTTCTTGCGGGGCTTCAGATGGGGGAGGGGCTTTGGCCTCTTCGGTATCCGTTTCAAATTTTAGTTCGAGGACAAAGGTGTGCTTGCAACGGGAGCAACGAAAGGTAGGGTTGCGCGTGGTGATAAGATTGTCGGATACCCTGTAAGTGGTGGAGCAGCTAGGACACGAGACTAGCATGTGACCATTTGATGTATGACCCGAGGCGATCGCTCAAGCCTTGAAAGAACAAGATCGCCCATCTACTCTATCACGTTTTTTCCGATTGGCTCGACGAGTACACCTGTCTCTTTTAGCCAGCGTATGGCCCTGTCAATTTCTTCTCGCTCACTGTCGACCTCAAGGGCTGCCAATCCTATCTCTTTTGTTACCGTTGATCCTCGGATATTGAACAGAATATCAAATTTCTTTGCCATCAGGCACAGTATGGGCTCCTTGACCAATTTTCCGGGAAAGGTCAAATAGACCCGCTCGCGGACCTTTTCCTTTTTGGCCGCCACCTTTTAAAAATTCAGATAGAAAATTTAAGATTCCCGACCTTCGTTTTTTCGTGCCAGGCGGTCCATAGATTGGTGGTGAGGTATCTCCCGCCGAAATCCGGAAAAATGGTTACGATGGTGCCGGACTTGACCTTCCTGGCTAACTCCAGGGTCGCATGAATAGCAGCTCCTGAGGACTGTCCTACCAGAACGCCTTCTTCCTGGCTGAGCCGATAGACCATAGAGTAGGCGTTATCTGTAGAAACAGAGATTTTCTCGTCTAGCTCCTCTTCGTGATAGATCCCAGGGACAATGGAACTGGCCATGTGCTTGAGCCCTTCCAGCCCATGAAGGGATTCCTCGGGTTCAACCGCGATGATTCGGATATTCGAGTTCATTTCCTTCAGGAAACGGCCGGTTCCCATGATGGTCCCTCCGGTACCTATTCCTGCGATCAGGTGGGTAATCCTGCCTTGTGTTTGACGGTAGATCTCGGGGCCTGTTGTTTCGTAGTGGGCCTGGCTGTTCATTGGGTTATAGTACTGATCGGGCTTGAAATATTTTTCCGGATCGTCTGTCAGGATTTTGCGACAGAGACGAAGGGCACCGTCTGACCCTTCCAGGGGATCGCTGAATATCTGCTTGGCACCAAGGGCTGCAACAATTCGCTTCCGCTCCGAACTGACGTTGGAGGGGATGACCAACTCTACCGGGTAACCCAGAGCCCTACCGATCATGGCAAGGGCGATCCCGGTGTTCCCTGAAGTAGACTCAATAATAGTTTTTCCTTTTTTCAAGTGGCCTGACTTGATCCCATTCTGGATCATCTTCAGGGCAGGTCGGTCCTTGACGGAGCCTCCTGGATTGAAGCCCTCCAACTTGGCAAAGACCCGAACTCCCGGGGAAAGCCCACGCGAGATTTTCCGAATTTCCAGGAGGGGAGTTTCGCCGATCAGATCGAGAATAGACTCTGCCTTCCTTGGCTCTGCAGGAGTTTCGGAGGCACCAGCATGACGGGTGACTAGCTTTAACATCGGGGTTGAAAAAAAGGACCTTACCTTCCTCCTGCAATAGCCGGGACAATCGATATGCTGTCTCCATCCCTGACCGATGTTTCCAGATTTTGCAGGAAGCGTATGTCATCCCCGTTGACGTAAACGTTTACGAATCTTCGGATCTTTCCCGATTCATCACAAATTCGCTCCTTGATTCCGGGAAATTTCCGCTCTAGATCGTCCACAAGGGCCTTCACGGTGTCACCCTGGACGGTTACTTCATCGGCCCCTTGGGTGAGTTTGCGAAGTGGAGTAGGCACACGGACACTCACGCTCATAACAAACCTCCTTAAGAGAAAACCTTGATTCTTCTTTTATAAACCTTCCGCCCCCACCTTTCAAGGTGACTTGAAAGTGTTATTTAAAGAAAGCAAATGGCAGCGCCAAGAACAGAATCAAGGAGATAGCTGCCAGAAGTCAGATTTCAAACTCCTGGATTGTAAATTCGACTGCCCTCTGGTTTTCCCTATTAGCGTTTGCCGGCCACTGCCTTCTCACGGGATGGTTGGTTGAGTTGGTTATATAGATCGTCGAAATTTTTAAGGTCGGCGTTGATGCAGAAGGGCTTCTCGACGATCCCGGCAACCGCTTCAATGGTTTTGTATCCGTTCCCCGTGATGCATATGACGGTTGGCTCATCCCGTGGGATCCTTCCTTGCTGGACGAGTTTTTTTGTCACGGCTACTTCGGTGCCGCCGGCAGGCTCGGTAAAGATTCCCTCCGTAGATGCGAGGAGTTTGATACCATCGAGGATCTCTTCGTCAGTGGCGCTCTCTCCCCATCCTCCAGTTTCCTGTATGGTTTTAACGACATAATAACCATCGGCCGGGTTGCCAATGGCAATGGATGAGGCAATGGTGTTGGGCTTGACTGGGCTGATGAGGTCTGTTCCCTTCTTTAGCGCCTGGATGACGGGGTCACAGCCGCTTGCCTGTGCCGAGTAAATCTTGCACTCCCCGTCTTCGACCAGGCCTACGCGCTTTAGTTCATTGAAGGCCTTGGCGAGTTTGGGCAGGATGGTCCCCCCTGCGGTCGCCACCACGATATGGCGGGGGATCTTCCATCCCAACTGTTCGACGATCTCGAAGGCGTGGGTCTTCGCGCCCTCAGAGTAGTAGGGCCGCAGGTTCACATTAACAAATGCCCAGTCATATTTATCGCCAATTTCGCTACAGAGCCGGTTGACGTCGTCGTAGTTTCCTTTGATGGAGATGGTTCGTGGACCGTAGATGGTCGAGCCGATGATCTTTGCCTGTTCCAAACCGTCGGGGATGAAGACGTAGCAGTTCAGCCCGGCCTTGGCGGCGTGGGCGGCCACGGCATTGGCCAGGTTTCCCGTGGAGGCGCAAGATACGGTGTCAAAGCCGAACTCTATGGCACAGGATATAGCCACGGAGACCACACGGTCCTTGTACGAGAAGGTAGGATGGTTGACCGAGTCATCTTTGATGTAGAGCTGCTTGACCCCGAGGGCCTCCCCCAATCTATAGGCGCGGATGAGAGGTGTGTAACCGGAGTAGAGCCCGACCTTCGGTTCTCCATCAATCGGCAAAAGTTCCCGATAGCGCCAGAGGTTATTAGGACGTGAGGCGATTTTTTCCCGGCTGATACTGCTTTTGATCCGGTCGTAATCGTAAACAACCTCTAGGGGACCGAAGCAGGTCTCGCATACATGAATCGGTTGCTTGGGATAATCTTGATTGCACTCTCTACATTTTAGTCCCTTTACAAAAGTCATCGGTTTTATTACCTCCTCTGTCAGATGGTAGCCCTAGCCCCCACTGCCCGGATCTTTTCCCCTCCACAAACTTTACATAGAGGGTTTCGCCGCACTTCGATTATTCGAAACCTCATCTCTTTGCTGTCGTATGTCAACAACCGGTCCACCAGGAGGTCCTCTTCCATGCCCAGGAAATACTTAATGGCTTCAGTGGCTTGAATAGAGC
>JACZXR010000403.1 GCA_022571535.1 Deltaproteobacteria bacterium
CCCTTTGGAAACCCCATCGGCTTTGTGCCCGCCTCAAGAGGCGGGATTTACATTAAATTAATTAAGTCCCCATCGAAAACAAGGCGCATTGTACAATAAAAGAGCCCCTGGAAAAAGACATCAGGCTTCAGCAACGCACTCAATCTCTACAAGAAAATCGCCTTGAAGTTTCGTCTCGATGGCGGTGCGGGCCGGGTAGTTGCCCTCCTTGAAGTAGGTCCTGTAGATCTCGTTCATGGCCGGTATATCAGATTCCCTGGCAAGAAAGACCGTGACCTTCGCGACCTCATCCATGGAGGAGCCCCCTGCCTCGAGCACTGCCTTTATGTTGTCCATGCATTGGCGCATCTGCGCCTGAAAATCGCCCTTGGCAACCTGCCGGTTGACGTCAAAGGGGGGCATTCCGCAGACGAAGATCAAATTGCCTACTTTGACGGCTTTCGACGTTGGCGCCTTGCCGGACCCGAAAACCTTGTCGCTCGTAATAATATCCCTGCCCATAGCCTTTTCCTCCTCTGAGAGATAGATTATTGGGCATGCTACCCCCGATCCCATTCTCTCTTCAACATCTGCCCGGATCTGCCCGGACGAACCGGGTTCGCCGCTTTCAACGCTGCCACAAGCTCTCGACAGACTCCGACACTCATCTCGTCGTGTGCCAGATTCCGCTTGGAGCTTGTCGAACCAAGCCGAGCTTTCCTCGTATCTTTTTCTTCTCGCCGCCATCCAGCGAGACAAGGTATATCAAGGGTCAAACGGTTTTGTTGGATAATACTGGTCACCTGTGATACGTATCGCACCAACTCCGCACAGAGGGATAGAAGCGTTCGTCGGAAGCCTGCATCATAAATAGGGAGAATATCTGATGCGACGATTAGTCAATGAGCTCATGGTGCCAGCCAGAGGAGGATGCGCTTTCGAAATCAAAAAGGGCCAGATCCTCCGTGTCGTTGAGATTGAGGGACCACAGGTAGGCGACTTTAATGCATTCAATTTGCACAATTTCCGCGAGCGGCTGGACGCACCCCTTAGTGCCGCTCTCAACTCTAGCTTCCGGCACTTCACCAGACTCTACACCAATGAACCCCGGGGGCGCCTGATGTTCACTGTGGTCGATGATCCAACCAAGGTACATTATCTTAGTGGGGGCCATTGCACTATACTTCACTACGAGCTTATTCATGGTATCAAAGACCATCACAATTGCTATGATATTCTGGCCAAGGCGGTAACACCCTACGGTCTGACCCATTATGACGTCCATGGCGTGTTTAACTTCTTTATGAACGTGTCCTATGATGCTAATGGCCGGATGATTATTAGGCCTCCTGTCGCCAAGAAAGGGGACTATATGGACGTACGGGCGGAAATGGATGTGCTGGGCGCCATCGCTGCCTGCCCTGGTGATATCAATCCCACGAATGGCGAGGACCGGGTACCCAAGCCATTGAAAATCGAAATCTACGAAAAAGAGTGAGGGAGAGGTGTTAGCTCAAAGGGCGCGGCTCCATCCCCATGAACTGGCCATCGACAGACCTTTCCATGCGCTTCTCATGCCAGTCGAGCGCCCGCTCAACACGGTCCGGGATCTTGAAAGCCGGGAGACCGGCTGCCTGCCAGCTTTCGTACGCCTTCCACAAGCACTCCTTGGGCGGCAGTGAGACGTCCGGGTAGGTGTGTCCACTTTTGTGGGTCGCGTCTATGATCATCCTGCCTCCCATCCCTTGTGAATCACGAGAGGGGTCCATGCCCCTGGGAGAAGGGCTTTTGAAAATCTCCACATCTTCGGCTGGATTGACGAGTGAGTTCCAGATCATATCTAAACTTTGCCGGTGGCGAATGTCGATGCTCTCATCAACGACGGTAACCACCTTGACCTTCATGATTTCTGCGGTCAGGTGCCCAACCTTCCTGGCATGTCCGGGATAAAGGGGCGTCATCTGGACTATGGCGTGGCCCATCTGACCACCGTGTGTCTGGTCCATTGCCACATCGGCTACCGTTTTCTCCCCGAACCGAGTCGCGAGCTGCCAGTGAATAATGCACTCGTTACCGTTGCCCTGGAGCGTTGTACTCTCACTCGGTGGATATTGGCTACTGTAACCGTAATAGATGGGATTCCTCCGGTGCGTTATCGCGGTGACTTCAAAGAACACCTTCTCGGCCTCCGGCCCCATGTATCCCGCGAACTCTCCAAAGCTCTCTTCCATCATCCGCTCGGTGGGATGCACAAAGCCTTCCACAACGACCTCTGCATGGGCTGGAACGAAAAGGTCGACGGTCTTCCCCCTCACGACCTCCACAGGCTCACCTTTTAGGGCTCCAGCTATGCCTATTTCATCCACACCTCTGGGAACGGCCGCGGTCGCTGCCACATGGACTGAAGGGTCACAGCCGATCGCAAGGGCCACGGGGGCTGGTGCTCCTTTGGAAGCATAGGTTTGGAAGTTCTGATAGGCCTGACGGCCGGGAGCGGTGTTGACGGTAATCTTGTTCTTCGATTGAATCTGACAGCGGTAGGTAGCTATGTTTTGGACACCACTATCACCGTCCCTGGTGATGACACAGTTTGTAATGCAGGTTTTGCGATCCTTTGTTGGGGTCCAGATAGGTACAGGCAAGTAGGTGAGGTCAATCTGGTCCTTAGGGATCACCACTTCCTGCACGGGGCCCGAGGGAACCACCTTCGGTGCAATTGGATTGCTTAGTGCCCGCAACCAGATGTCATGTATCCGGTCCGGCGTGGTGCCTATGGCCAAGGCATAGACCTCCCGTGAGGCTCCGATGAGCCCCGTAGCAACCGGCATGAATGAATCCTTGACATCCTCAAACAGAAGGGCGAATCGCCTTTCCTCGCTGAAGCCCTGGTAGACCCACCTAGCCATGCACGAAATTTCCCAGCTTTTGTCAACCGTCCTTGTTACGCGGTAGAGCTTTCTGTTGGCCTCAAGCACCTTGATGTATTCGCGCATATCTTTGTAACCCATTCTTGGTACCCCCTTACTGTTTACATTTTCTCGCTTTTCCTTGATGCCGTTCTGTCCCATGACGACACAGCTTTCACCCGGATTCCTATTTTGCCTTTTAGAGGCAGAACCATCAAGTTACCAAGGGAAATTCTTTGCAGTCCATATCCGCCATCGTTTACTGCAGACAGGGGATGGTAAAGGCGAGGAAAAGGTAGAGGCTTACCCACAGGCTGAGACGGCCAGATGTAATTAACCCCGATCCGAAAAAACAATCGAGGCATTTGCGGTTTTGGACACCATATGAGAGGAGTTACCGGCATTTTGATCTTCGGCCTGCAATTATACTAGAGGTGAGTTGCCGATTCACGGTAAAAG
>JACZXR010000404.1 GCA_022571535.1 Deltaproteobacteria bacterium
AGGAATCTGGAGGCCGCTAGAGATACCCTTTCTTGCTCCCCCGCCCTGCTCTAGTGCCAGTTTAGTCACCTATCTCCGTGCAATGGCAAGGTAGCCACACGGGAGGCTTAAATCCCTGAAACAGGCCTGCAGGTGCTCATCCTGAGCTAGAAATGGCATTTACCACAAACACCCTCTCCCTAGTCGTTAACTCTCAGGAGTGAGGAGGGATCCGTCTTTTAGGCCCGATCAGACGCAACTCATAAAATGTTAATTCTTATAGGGCTCAGACCCGCTCTGGGCCTGGGTTTGCTCAGTTTTAGACCCCCAGGACTCAATTTATGAGCTATTGAATTGAGTCTTGTAGCATTAGATTGAAGGAGAGTTCAATCGAATCCCTGCCCTCGAGGTTGCGGATCTCAAAAAGGTTCCCGACACCTTTTCCCGTCTTCAGCGTCTCAGATTCAACAGTCTCTCGGCGTTCTGGTGCGCCAGCTTCCTGGCGGTCGTGGGTGAGAGCTGCTTGAGGACCTCGCGCCACGAACCGATCGTATCCACAAACTCCGGGAGTGAGCGCGTATCGGTGCCAAGGACGAAGCGGTCAGAGAACTCCTCCAGCAGGACCTTCCACTCGGGGTTGCGCATATCGAAAACCCGGTTAGACAGATCCGCGTAGAGATTCACGTGTGCCCGCAAAAGCCGCCGTACCAGCGGCGGCCTCGCATAGCTGCCAGCGTGGGCCCACACCAAGGTGCCCTGTCGGTCAGACGCGAGAAGACGCTCCATCTCAGCAACAGGTCCGTCGTAGGCTCCCATGTGTACATCGAGGGGGACTCGGTACGTGGCCGACAGGCTCCATAGGCGCCGCATCAGCGGTGAATCGAAGTTAATGCGAATCTCACCGATCCCCTTGAATTGCCCGGTACTCAGGGGGGCCTCGAGCTGCTCGATGTAGGCGACGACGGCCGGGACCTGGAGCGTCAATGTTCGCTCCCCATGGGATGAGATGAAACCTCTGATTGCCTCCTTCCCGGCAAACGGGATGAACCTGTCAGGGTACCTCCGCCACCAATCCAGCGCGAGAGCATCCGGGGCGAACCTGGCCCCATTGCCAGCCTTCGCGACCCCGAGGGCGTCCCTCTGCTTCACGAAAACGTCGATGTCCCCATGGTCGGCGAAGTGGAAATGGAGGTCGATGATGGGGAGCAATTGGGCGGCGGCAGTGCCGGGAGAGAGGAACAGTAGACAGAGCAGAAGCACCAAGATCGTTCTGCGCATAGTCCAGCCTTTCGTTCGGGCCATAGCTGATTCGCTGCGTAACTGCCGCAGTGGCCCGGTTCAGTATTTGGGAAGGAGTAATATCCGATAACGGGCTTTTATGTCAACCCGGCTGAGAGGAACCGTAAGGTCTGTAGCCCAGGCTTGTGCCAGAGCAAAGCAGACCTTAATTTCACCCCCAAACGCAATTAATCGACGCTTTAATCAATCATCTAGAACTATAGTTATTCTATGCGCGGCTATCCTTGGAGTGGAATCGTCTTCCTCGATTTTCGCTTTGTCCAAGTGGTTTTTAAGTCCCTTAATCGGAGTAAATAAATTCTGATGAGTAAAGCAACTATGAGAAACAGTAGAGTAAATATCCGTATCCCCATCGTAAGCCAATAAATCATCTTCTTCCCTTTGCCATAGATTACCAGCTTTATGCTTTCCGTTTTCCACGTCGCCTAACGAAGCCTAAATCTGCTAGGCCACAACCGGATCCACTTCCTAAATCCGAAGCAGCACGCTTCATGGCAGCGGATAAAGCAGCGCGGAAATGGCCGTCCCCAAGATAACACTAATTAAAAACGTCACGACGATGAGAAACGAGGCGATGATGATTCGTATTTCCTTCCCTTCGTAGGTGGGACCTACACTAAAGGCCCACAACGGACGATCTAGCTTTCGGACAGGCCTTACGAGGCTATATTGGGGCAAAAATTAGGCCAGGGAACAGATGTGTTAGATTTTACAGGCTTGCGTGTTCTTCACCGCTCCTGGATTCGGGCATTAAAGGGATTTTCGGGTAATTTTGCCATTATTACTCGAAAGTTCAGAAGGAGGGTGGGCCTTCTAACCTGTTGATAATAGAAAAGATTATAATTAACCGAGCCTGGCATAGCCCTTGCTGAAGGATCCTTTGGAAAAATAATGACACAGTCACGTAAAATCGTATTTGTCCTTGTCGTCTTTCTGTTCGGTACTCTCATGGGCAGAATTTCCTCCAACAGCAGTCACAGATCTTATGTGTCCCTATTAGAAAAGGACTTAGTCAAGGCCAAGCAAAATCTAGAAGCAGTGCTTGAACTTAATCATGAGTCCCGCATTGAACGTTTAGAAAAGGAACTCGGTTGGACTAAGTCAGACCTTAGAAACGCCAGATATGACATCGAGACTATAAGCAGCTTGCTTGATAAATCCCAGCGTTACATCTGGGCAAATCTGCGATTTGGTGGTGCCAAGGCCGCATGGTTCGAGGTCACAGCCTATGATGCCTACAGCAAGCAGTCCATCAACGTGGAACGTTGGCGGGATCAGAGGACTGCTCTCAACAGGCGTGCGGTCCCGGGTCGCACAATAGCTGTGGACCCATCTGTCATCCCGTTTGACTCCCTGGTGTTCATCCCCGGCATAGGCTGGAGATTGGCGGAGGATACTGGCGGAGCGATAAAGGGCCACAAGGTCGACATTCTACTTCGCACAAAGAGGACTGCCATGAGATACGGCAAAAAGCGGCTACTCATTTTGTGGATTCCTAAGGAGGAAAAGAATTTAGGTCAGTAAGGAGGTTTGTGATGCCAGTAGATAAATATATTCGTAATGCTTAATTCAACGGGTATATTGAGGGTCAAACTTTGTGTGACAGGTCCCCATGGTGTCAACACGAGAAATGTGAGAAATGCGAGGAAGGGCAATTCTTTGAATTATGGTTAGGCTGTTGTGTATGGGGAATTACAGCGTGTAAATGGATTTGGGAGGAAGTGAAGAGGCAATAGCTAACTAGTTAGGCAGGAGCAAATGGCACGTCAATGACTATTCGTTTCTAACATGAACGGGGATGGCATCTTCACAATCAGCGACGTGGGGGCTTGGATAGGCTGGTTATTTTTCTATCCCGGCGATCTTGTCATTTACGGTATACTTTCCATTGAGCAACTTGCCAGATTTTTTGAGGTAACGCCTGCCCATTATGGAGGTTTGTTTTCGTTTCTTTTCGGATTGGCTATTTTGCAGATTCCACTGTTGGTGTTTTTCATAGGGCACTTTGAAGAATGGTATGAGCAAAAACAGCATAAGACTCGAATTAGCTACGCGATAAG
>JACZXR010000405.1 GCA_022571535.1 Deltaproteobacteria bacterium
GGCAGCCCTGCTGCACCCAAGAAAGGTCTTCATGAGCCGATTGGTAAATTGACGAATGAACTGCGAAAGATGCTCAGCAGATGAAGTGCGATTCTGTGTCTATTCCGACATAATAATCCTTATTGTGTGTACCGCCTGCGCCATGAAAGCTCGAAGACTAGGGCTTGTGGTTGAACCCTCCCCTAGGTTGAGAACCGATCATTAGCCTGACGGCACATTGGATATTTTACATTATTAGGGTTTGAACCAGACGGCTGAGGCACTGGACGGTGATCTTCCCTAAAGGCCCATCTCAGATTGACATAATTGCACATTATCGGATAGTCTCTCCCCAAAAGTGTTGATCCCGTAGGCGATTCGTTTTCTCCGGCATCCGCCTGAAGCTCGCGAAGTGGATCGGGACCACAACGTTGGGAGACTTTTTGAGTTCTCGTTGGCCATCCCTCAAAAGGAACCTCCTACGATTAAAATGTGCGGCAGTGCGTGCGGTACCGGACAATCAGACGCCCAAACGTAGCGTCTAACATATTTACAAGCATAGGGTTTGCGGAACAACACACGCGACCGAGGCGGCCCGGTGTCTACGGTCATGGCTGCCTGGGGGTGATAGAGTTCGAAAAACAATTAGAGAACGGGGAGACAAAGAGATGGCAAAGAGATGGACGGCGGCCAATTTCTGGGAACCACCGACCAGCATTTCTAAGGACGAGATGGTCAAGATTTCAGAAGCGCTCTTGACGGAACCGGACATCGAATTCACCGAGACCGAGGATGTCTTCCGCATCCGCGCCAACGAGATGGACTGGGACATCGGCTGCATGGTGTACGAACCCACCGACCCGTCCAAGGCCGCAGTCGGACCGGACGGCAAGAAGCTCGGCATTATTATGACTCATGGCGGCGCCAGCGATTGGCGCTCTATAGAGCGGCTCGCCCAAACCTTCACGGGAAAGCGTGGCTACAAGGTCTGCAGCATGACCTACCCGGGCCGCCTCTATCTGCCCGATTCGAGCCGTGACTGGCCGGACGACACCTTCCATGCCGACGGTAGCGTCAGGACACCGATCTGGCTCGAGGGCGAGCACATTTCATCCGACGAGTACGACGTAGTCAAGGACACCTCGTTCCGCGAAATCTATGGGAGCCGGTCCTATGCCAGGGCGAAAAAGGGCAGCAACTTCTATTATCGTATGGCTGCTTGGCCGGTCGCCTTCGAGGAGGGGATGAGGGATATTTGCCGGCGTTACTTGCCGGTCGGCGAGTACTCGATCTTTGCCCATGGCCATTCGACCGGCGGCCCGTTCGCCCACATGCTGTTACAACGGGTTGAGAACATCAAGGGGCTGATCGGGATCGAGAATTCGCCGTTTGCCTTCATCTACCGCAAGATGGCCGGCCACGACTGGCCGACACCCTTCAATTATATGCTCATTCGAACATGGCGCGAGCTGGCCCGTTACAAAGGTGCCGAGATTGCCATGCTGGAGGGGAAAAAGCCCTTGTTCCGCCTTGCCTGGCTGATGGAGGAAATCTTCGAGATGTGGAATGAGGCCAAGCGCTTTCCGCAGTTCAAGACGGAAAATTGGTTTCATCTTGATAGCATACCGTGCCTGACGGAGGCCGCGAAGGTCACCGCCGAGCGCATCGGTATGAACACCGAGGAAACCCAGGCCCTGGTGGACCGTTATATCGGCTATGGCCGCCCGCTCACCGGCCCAGACGCGAAATCCGTTCCGCCGCTCATGTACTGCATCAACAAGTTCAGCCGCGACCACACGCCCGAGAAATACAAGATCCTCCAGGCCGAGTACGCCGCCATGGACCCGGCACCCAAGGTGCGCGTCATCGAGCTCGGCACCGGCATCCACTCTTACTGGAAATCCGAGGAGGGGTTGCCGCTAGGGGTCTGTCCAGTGGTAACCAAAGTTTGGCACGACGCAATCATGAATGGCTATTACGAGGTTTGACCGAACGCACCGGGGCAACTATGCCGCCGAAGCGGTTCGAATGATTGTAGTGAAGATTGCAAAACAGAATTTCTCCCGCGGACTTGATACGAAGTGGTGATGTATGGAGGGATTCAAAAGTGAATGAAAGGAACAAATCAGCCATGACCACTCCAAGCGAAACAATAAAAGAGAAGTTGATCGAGGCTCTCCTCAGCGATCAAGTTACACCCTCCGCTTCTAAGCGCATTGCACAGATGATCAATGAGTTGACCAAAGGGGAAGCGACTGGAGAAAAAATCGACGCGATAGAGACAGAGCTGGTTGATATTATGGCCAACCTCAGTGGCCCTATAGGGATAGTTTAGCACCCTCGTGTTGCTTCGATATTGAATAGAGTATCAAATTTTGTTCCAATTTTGATTTTTCACAGCGTGTTTATTAGATTTTCCAGGTGCTTTAATCGCCTCCCTAACAGTGCGAATAAGCCTATTTGTCCCTTGTGCCATCTTTAAACGGCTGTCTCAATGTGGGCCGCCTCCTCGTCTCTTCCCTCCGTCCCGTCTACCCAAATAAGATTCTGACCCTCTCTATTTGCCTTGAAAACTTGATGATTTACAAGGAGTTGCACCACCATCAGAATAAATCCGAGTTGGCACGTTCTTGGCTACTAGCCACTTTGGAGGAGGGCAAATCGATGACAGATCCGAATTTTCCATCAACCAAAAGTACCATCATGATAGTTGACGATGACCATGAGCTAGTCACCATTGTCCGAGTTATCCTGGAACAGAAGGGATTTAACGTGAGGTGCGCATACAACGGCCCTCAGCTCTTTGCTGACTTGGATGAGCACAAGCCAGACCTCATTATTCTCGACATCATGATGCCCGAGATGGATGGCTTGGAGGTACTTACACGGCTTAAAGGCAACCCGGATACTGTTTCAATTCCTGTGATCATGCTGACGGCACTGGACCGGTATGAGGATAGATTGAGAGGCTATAAATTGGGGGCCGATCATTACATCTCGAAGCCGTTCACAAAAGCCCAACTGATGGCAGGTATCAACCGTCTTTTGAGCGGAGATCAAGGCCATTCTGTAGAAGGCCCGTATCAAGGTCAATTCAATAATGCCTAGGCCAGGGTAGAGATCAACGAGAAGATTGGTTTGGGAGATAGACAATGAACCGCAAGGAGGATCATATGGGTAATCGACTGAAATTGCAATTTTTTGCCTTCATCTCTGTAGCCTTTCTTTCACTAACAGGATGTGCCCCAGCGACAGTAAACAATCCCGAGCCTTCCTCTGCTCCCGTACCGCTGGCTGACGGTAAAAATCCTGTCGGTGAGGTTCGAGTGTCGACTTCCCCTTCAAGTCTGGAAGCCC
>JACZXR010000406.1 GCA_022571535.1 Deltaproteobacteria bacterium
GGGTACTGCTTCTTTACCCAATGCATCCAGGAACGGCAGAGCCTTGGCCAGGTCAGCAGCTGCTATGTTCAGCTTGATGTTGGCGGTGGAAAAGCGACCACGACTGAAGTTGCGCACCACTCTTACTTCGCCGTTGGGCACGATAAACAACTCACCGGTGGGCGCTCTCAACTGAGTGGTGCGTAGGCCGACGGTCTCGATGAAGCCTTCAATCCCCAGTATTTCGACTTTCTCCCCCACCGCAAAAGTGTCTTCAAAGAGGATGCTGACACCTGCCAGAAAGTCGCTGATGAGAGGCCGGGCGCCGAGGCCAAAACCCACGCTGAAGAGCCCCACTATCCAAATCATGGCCTCTGGGCTTACAAACTGACCTACAGTAACCAGGGTGGCAGTTGCGAAGGCGGCAATACTGATAGTACTATCGATGAGACCCTGCAGGGTTGCCTGGCGCTCAGGGCGATGGCGGGAAGCAAGGGGGCTGAAACGGCTGGGGAGTAGCATACGGTGCGCCATACGCCTGCCCAGACGGTGAAATAGCCAGGCCAGCAGGTAGGAGCTACATATACGGATCATGATATTCCACCACACATCTCCAACAAACAGGTTTATGAATTGATCAAGCATATTCTCATCTTTCTAAAATGCGGTGCTGTAATATAGTCACTGCTTGCAAATGAGGCATACGTTCAATGTAGGGAAAAACGCATGGTAAGTTCTACTCGCTTACTACAACGTCTACTGAAAGTCTATCTGCGGTAATGATACTGGGGGTGGCTAGGAGGCAGGGAAGAGGGTTTTGGGCAAAAAACATGTGGCAACCCATAACAGTATGGTGCTATAATCTAAGCGTTGTACGCGGTACGAAGAGCGGCATGGTCAGTCTGGTCTTTGGATCAAGTGGGGTAAGGAAGCATGCTACGGATCAAGAAACCGTAAAGTCCTTTAGTGAAAAAATAGAGGGGTAAGCTATGGATGAAAAAGAATTGCAAGAGATCAAAGAGCGGGCTGAGGAAGTCAAGAAACTACTGGGACATGGTTCATTCATGCAAAACTTGATAGAGATCGATGTCCCCAAGCTAGTAGCAGATGTTGAAGAGCTAAGGGTTGAGGTTGACGAGTTAAAAATCGAGCTAGAGAATGCTGGAGTGTGCCCCCATGGAATCTTCTATGAAGACCGACGTTGCGTAAGTTGTTTTGGCGACGGCACAGAAGAGAAGATGGAATGCAGCAAATGTGGAACTGGGACGTGGCATCGTGGGGGAAAATGCCTTAGTCACGACTTGACTGCCCCCAAGCCCTATCAGCTTATGAAGGGCGAGCTAGAACAATTGCGAACACAGATGCAGATAGTCAAAAAAGAAGGCTCGACTCGTATTGCGGAGGCGGAGGAGCGTCTGAAAGGAATGGAAAGTTCCAGTGCCGTAATGCGGAACGTGCTGGAATATGTCAAAGGAAGGATAGGTACATTTAACATAGGTGAGTCACTGTACAAAATTGACCTGGCGCTTTCCAGCAACACGGCTACTCTCTCATCCGAAACCAGCAGGGATGGCGAGGGTAAAATTAAGCTATCGGGGAATGCACCAAGGGAAAAAGCTTAAGCGGTGATTGTCTCGTAATCTTTAGCTGGCTCAAAGGCTCGCACGTATTGCTCCAGGTCAATTTGCTTCATTATTTCCGCAGGTGCTTTTGCCTCTCTGGGAAATTCGTATGGGGGGAGCGGCTTAGTCGCGTCAAAGATGAGCTTTGTCTCCATCGAGCCTTTCTGCATCCGGTTATACCCGTAAGAAGTAGGGTTAAGATGGGAACCCAGGATATTCGGTAAAATTACCAGGTCCCTGTCTGCCTGAAAACGCATGGCCAGGGCCCAAAGAACCTGAGTTTCATTGAACACGTTGATGTCATCATCGACAACCATTACATGTTTAATTGAGGGCTCGGTGATGAAGGCTGCCAGCGCTGCTTGTTTTGCCTCACCCTCGAATCGCTTCTTTAGCGAGATGTAGCAATGCGCGCGCGCTGCTCCTGACATGGGCAGGTTAACCGCCGTTACGCTCGGAACAGCTTCGTTGATCCGCCGGTAGAGGCTTCCCAACCGGGAGGCAGCCCCGATAACATTATGCTCAAAGTGAGCGCTGTGGATGCTTTGATAGATGGGCTTTGCCCTCATGGTGATGGCTGATACCTGGATGAAAGGTTCTTCTCCCTCTTTAAAGTAATAGTGCGGCCACTCTCCGAAGGGGCCTTCGTGGTGTCTCTTGTGAGGAGAGACGGTTCCTTCAATGATGATTTCAGCACGGGCAGGGACTAACAGATCAACGGTTTCGGCCTTTACCATCTCGAGGGGCTCTTGCAAAAAGGCCCCGGCCACTTCCAACTCGCCACCTATTCCCGGCTGCTTGGTGACTGCTGATAGAATTAAGGCAGGATGATGGCCGATAGCCAAGGCCACTTCCATTGTTTCATTGTGCTCTTCGTACTCGGCTCTGACATAGCTGGCGTGGTTAGCAGGGTTAATCATCAGACCTAACTGTCTCTTCCCTTGCTTCTGGTGGCGGTAAATTCCCATGTTGTAAGAAGCAGTTTTACGCTCTTTGCAGATCAGCGTGGCAGCATTGACATACGGTCCACCGTCAAGTTCGTTATGTGTGAGGATAGGCAAGAGATCGAGATCTGCCTTTTCACCCTTTAGGACTACTTCCTTCACTGGAGCCTTTTGGGGAGGAATCTCGCAAAGAGACACAGGTGCCCGCTCCATCTGCGCAAGATTTTTCTCCATTTGCTCTACCGATGCCGATCCCATTGCCAGGGCTAAGCGATTATAGGAAGCTCCTAGGTTAATGATTAGCGGAATCTCTGATCCCTTTACCTTTTTAAAGAAGACCAGAGGAAATTTCTCTTGCTCTTCGAATTTTTCGACTACCGCGGATACTTCAAACTTGGGATCAACCTCACGGTCCACGACCACCACTTCATCCGGGTATTTCTGAGTCAACTCTTGTAAATAAGTTCTTAAATCTTTTCCCATTGTTTCACCTCATGTCGATCTATTGGCGAGTACAGTATCTAATGGCGATCCTGTATGTCAACCTGTTTGGTCCTTCAATAGGGCATATTGCCTGCCACCTATGTTTTCAGATATATTCCCTCTAATCATTTTCTGTGTTATGGTTTCATGTCGCTGATGGAGCCTTGGATTTACAAACCCAAGGAGAGGTGACCGAGCCCGGCTTAAGGTGCACGACTGGAAAAAGTTTCAGCGCTTTTCTAGACTCCTTGAGAAACCCGCAAGTTATTGATTTTGCTAGATGTCGCGCCTCGTGATCCGGCGTG
>JACZXR010000407.1 GCA_022571535.1 Deltaproteobacteria bacterium
ACTATCCGGAACGGTACGCGGAGGGGCTGAAACGAGGATATGAAGAGGGGTATGGTGCCGGGAAGGCGGGCAAAACCTCCGGAAGTCCATACACAAGCCCTTTTAGGGCAAGTGGGATGATGAGGGCTAACTACTGAGGATTGGGAGGGCCAAAAGATCAATACGGAGAGACAGTGTGGCGCCTTGGAAATCCTTCAGGCACCACATTGCTTTCGTTTTTGCTCAAGCCTTTGATCAAGAGCATTCGAAAAAGGGGAATAAGTCCAATTGCTGCTACTATGAGCAGGCAGCAGTATGGGACGTTGTTGCCTAGCTGTTGGGAAAGTTTTAAAAGTGCACTGTTGAAACATCAAAAGTGCACTTTTTTGAGGTCCTCGGCCTTGACTTGTTGTTGTCCCACAAGCTTGTCCTGATACCAGAACCGAATAAGTGCCAGGCGGGTTTTCAGGTTAAAACTAATTCTTAGTTCCACCTCGTCACGAATAGGAACACCCGACAGGCTGAACTTCAAAGCGTTCCAGGACACCTTCCGATAAGGATCCACCGTCCTTTTGAATCGGTAACAGAAAATATCATCGAGGGTCTGATAAGGTCGGGGAATTTCAAATCTCCGAAACAGGCTTCTGTTCTCCTCAATAGCCTTTTCATAGCGAAGAAGCGGGATTTCCCCTGTGGTAGAGTGGACCCGTTTGTAATTGTACTGATGAAGCTCTTCATAGAGCACCTGGCGAGCTTGATCAATGGTAGTGATTCCCTCGCGCACGCAGGTTCTTACCAGGTGATCCTGCAGCCATTGGTAGGGCCTCTCCACTTTTCCTTTGGCGGCAGGACTCAAGGCATAAATCACCTTGATGTTTAAGTCCTTGAGAACTTCCTTCCACTGCACGACCGCCTGTTCTTCTGTTGTCTCAAACTTCTTCCATATACTGTCTCTTCTCTCAACGTAGCGGAAGATAGAATGATTATCGACATAGTACGTCAACGGGCAGCCAAACTGGGTGAGCACAGTCCTCTGAGCCAGGATATGGGTCCAGGTGGTCTCCTTCTCCCACAGATCCCCATACAAGATCCTGCGGCTGTGATCGTCGATGGTCGTGATGAGATACCACTTGGTTTGTGCCAGAGGGGACCACAGATGGTAGGAGGTGTCATGCTGGAGAAGTTCTCCCACATAGTTGGTCAGGACCTCCCGGTCATGGGCCTTGCGTGCCGGCCTTTGTTGGTAATACCCATTTTTTTCGCCCGATCAATGATCGTCGGCAAGGACACATGGACTTTGTGCTTCTTCTCCAGGATCTCCTTCAGATAACTGTAGTTGTAGAACCGCACGGGATTGTCCTTGTCTGCAATGATCTCGGCCTCTTTTCTCAGTTCCCGCATAATTCTTCCCTCTGCTTTGGCATCAATCTTCCGAGGGGGCGCCTTCCTTTTGTAATCCAAAGAAAAACCGTCAGGCCTCTCCCGGTAGACCTTCAACAATTTGAAAAACTGACGCCTTCGGATCTTAAGCATTGCCAAGGAGTGCTCAACTGCGATTTCCTGTGACAAGTATCTCTCAAACACTTTCTTTACTTCGTTTACCGAAAACAGTTTGCGCAGATGTTTACCCATTTTGTCCTCCCTGGTTTGATGCATGATTATGAAAACCCAAAGAAGACACAATAGTGCACTTTTAAAGTTTAAACCAGTGCACTTTTAATTCTTCGCTGACATAGGCTAGAAAGCGGAGTCTTGGCGGGCTCTTACAGGCCGATTTCATCTCAAGACGCAATTAATCGACGCTTTAATTGAGTCCTACCCAGCTTTACGATTTAGTCAATTCGTTTTAGCCCTGGAGCCGCTCTGGACCTGAGATTGCTCGGCTTTAAGCCGCCAGGATGCAATTGAAGAGTTATTTAAATGAGTCTTGTAGAACTAGATTAAAGGAGAATTCAATCCAATTTGAGGCTTTAACGCTATGGCTGAGAGGCTGATAAAACCGCGGAGTGGTTTTTGAGGACCTACTCAAGCCAATTGTTGGGCGGCAAACACGAGGCTCCACGACCGGTGCCTAAGGGTAATTGCTATCAGTCCATGCAACGGAGAGCCAAATAACCAAAAAGCCGGCAGTAGCCTTCAGCTCCCCTTATCAACTTGCCCGATTGATACCAGTTTCTTCGCCAGGGAATCGACAAGCTTCTTGATATCCACCAAACGCTGCAGCAACGACGCATTCTTGAAGTATTGACGCACCGGTTGCAGCGGGTGACCGGCATATACACCCGGTTTCTCGATGTCTTTGATCACGCCGGCGCGTTGCACCAACACCACATCGTTGGCGATATTTAGATGATCGAGAATCCCGGTCTGGCCACTGCAGATGACCCGTTTACCAAGATGCGTTGAGCCGGCAATGCCTGTTTGTGCAATCAGCAGACAGTCCTCGCTCAGCTCCACATTGTGGGCGATATGGCAAAGCGCGTCGATCTTGCAGCCAGCAGCTATATGCGTCTCATGGTACGTTGCTCGGTCTACTGTGCAGTTTGCGCCTAGCACCACATCATCGCCAATGACCACCCTGCCAAGCTGTGGGATTCGGTAGCTCCTTCTCCGGCTGTCCTGGGCGAAACCGAAGCCCTCCATACCTATGACACAACCGGATTTGATTATGCAGCGGTCCCCTATCTCACAATCATAACCAACAACCACATTGGGATGAATTACCACCGCCGCCCCGATTCGCGCCCCTTCCTCAACAACTACGTTGGACATCACCACCGTATGCTGACCGACTCGAACGTTGCGTCCCAACACGGCGCCCGGCCCAATAACGGCATCCTCTGGCACCTCGACCGACTCATGGATAATCGCCCTCGGATGCACCCGTGACCATTCCGGATTATAGAGATCCCGGTCCACATAGGCCTGTAGCAGCAGTGCCTGTGCCAAGCGAACATTATTGCTGATTAGGACCGACGTGCAATCGAGCCCAGTGAATTGCTCTGCTAGTTTTGCCGTTGTCACAACCGCCGCCGGACCGGCTTTGATAGCTTGAGCCACGAATTCCGCCTTATCCACAAAGACCAAATCACCTGGACCGCTGTCTTCAACACTAGCGATGCCGGTAACAGTCGTGTCCGGACCGACTATCGACTCGATAACATCACGTTTTCTGAAATCAGAAAGAATTTCGGAGGCTTGTTTTCGCATTTGCCAACTCCCCTGTAGCCCAACTATTAAGTAGGTCGGTCAGCGTATCCCGATTAACGAAATGATAGGAATCTGCTTTTGAATCGTGGCCACCAAGAATCGAGGAATTCCCGAAACAGCCACAGGTCAGCCCGCCTTCGA
>JACZXR010000408.1 GCA_022571535.1 Deltaproteobacteria bacterium
GAAGTCAAATGCGAGCTTCTGGACATTCTGCATTCCCATGTAGTTGGAGACCGCTCCGAGGGCTAGGACAAGGTGATCGTAGGGCAGTTCTCGGGTGGCTCCCACTGTCGTTTCACTACCATGGGAGCGGTCGTCAATGGCCAGGACAACGGAATGTCTTTCCTGATCAATTTGGGCTACGCGCCCTCGCACGACTTGCGTGCGGTGTACGGAGGTGCGCAGGGGGCTGCTGATGTGAGTCGGCTCGAGGCTGCTTCCGGCGACCTCCGCCAGCATGGGCGTGAAAAGAAGCGCGTTGGTGTCGCTGACCAGCGTGAAGGTGACCGAGCGGTCTGCACCAAACAATTTCTCCAGATTTATTACAGTGGTCATGCCTGCGAAGCCGCCACCCAGGATCACGATATGCGTTTTTTTTACTTCGGTGGGTAGTGGTGGTGAGGGCTCAGGTCCCAGCCGCCAGAGTGCGAGGTCACTCAACGCCTGTGCTGTCAATCCCAGAGCTGCGCCGTACAGGACCCATCCTACCAGTTCAGGGAACAGTGCTCGCATTCCCTCCGCCGTCCACTGCAGGGGTTGGCCGGACAGCAGCGGGAACACAATCACGCTGAGCATTCCCCAGAGCGGTATGCCCAGGGCGGCCGCCGTCATAGCGCTGTCCGCATAGGCGCGTGGGGTAGGGGGGAAGGCCAGTGAATAGCCCACTCCAACAAAAATGCCCAGGGCGATTCCCAGACCGCTATTGTTCAGGGTTGCCGCCAGGGCGATGCTGCTCGCCAACCCGGCCAATAGGCCAATACAAGCTCGCCGCAGATATATGTCCATGCCGGCCTTTTTCTCGCTTAGATATAATGCTTAGGCGTCTGCAAGGCTTGAACCTCAAACCCTACTAAGCATCAATTAAGTTATATCACTCACAGGGTTTGAACCCCGTGAGCGACCAAAGGGAAGAGCTGCCGATTCTCCCCTTTGGAATCCCCATCGGTTTTGTGCCCGCGGCAAGCCGCGGGGTTACCTAATAATAGAGATTAACAAAGTCTCCAAGTGTCACCGTTTATATCTTAGGTGCTATAATCTAAAGAGACTCTATCAGCGCCCGATCGAGCGCGTCAAGGTCATTTGCACAGTGCCGTCGGAAATGTTAGGAGCGGTGTCTCTGATTGAATTGTCGGTGAGGGGCGCGATCAAAGGAGATAGGGATGCGAGGTTACCCATTGGTCAAAGCTGTTCCCAAAGAGCTGAAGAAACACGGCCACGTCCGCATAGATAGCTATTATTGGCTGAGAGAGCGCGAGGACCCCGAGGTTATGGATTACCTCAAGCGGGAGAACGAATATATGAGGGCCGTCATGGCCCATACGGAGGCCCTGGAAAAGACCCTGTTTCAGGAAATCAAGGGAAGGATCAAGCAAACAGATATGTCCGTCCCTTACAGGCTGGATGATTACTTCTATTACACGCGTTACGAAGAAGGGAAGGAATACCCCATTTACGCAAGAAAAAAAGGGTCCTTGGATGCACCTGAAGAAATCATGATCGATGCCAACGTTTTGGCAGAGGGGCATGAATTTTTCTCAGTAGACACTCGAACTGTGAGTTTTGGCCAGGATATCCTTGCCTACGCGGTCGATACCAAAGGACGGAGAATATACACGATTCATTTCAAGAACCTCAATACGGGCGAGCTTCTAAAGGACATCATTACAGATGTGACCGGGAACATGGATTGGGCTAATGACAACAAAACTCTCTTTTATAGTAAACAGGATCTAACCACGCTTCGGTCCTACCAAATCTATCGGCATGTTTTGGGGACAGAATCTTCCGAAGATCAACTCGTATACGAGGAAACAGACGACACCTTTTCGATATTTGTTTTTAAAACCAAATCAAAAAAATACATGATGATTGTCTCCACGCAGACTCTCAGCCATGAATACCGTTATTTGGATGCGAATGACCCGAACGGAGATTTCAGGGTCTTTTTAACTCGAGAGAGAGAACACGAATATCAGATTGTCCATTTTCAGGACAAGTTCTTTATCCGGACCAACGACCAGGCGAAAAACTTCCGCCTTATGGCAACTCCAATTGAGAAAACGGGAAAGGAGCATTGGCAACAGGTTATCCCTCACCGGAATGATGTGTTCCTGGAAAATTTTGAGATCTTTAAGGATCACCTCGTTCTAGAGGAACGCAAGGGTGGACTGATTCATATTCGAGTGATCCCCTGGGCAGGAAGCGGGGAACATAGCCTGGAATTCGACGAACCGGCCTACCATGCCCATATCAGCATTAACCTTGAGTTCGATACCCCGATTCTGCGATTTGGTTACACGTCCATGACCACTCCGAATTCCATCTATGACTACAATATGGTGACTAGAGACAGGGTCCTGCTAAAGCAGGAAGAGATCTTGGGTGGCTTTGATTCCCAAAATTACATAACCGAGCGCTTACATGCCCCAGCAGAAGATGGGACGGAGATTCCCATTTCGATCGTCTACCGCAAGGGGTTCAAAAAGGATGGTCAGAGACCGCTTGTCCTCTATGGTTACGGCTCGTACGGATTGAGCATGGATGCAAGCTTCAACTCTCCCCGCTTGAGCTTAATCGATCGGGGCTTTACCTTTGCCATTGCCCACATCCGTGGCGGGGAAGAGTTCGGCCGCCAATGGTATGAGGACGGAAGGCTTTTGAAGAAAAAGAATTCCTTCACCGACTTTATTGCATGTGGGGATTACCTCGTCAGGGAGGGATACACCAGTAGGGAGAAGATGTATGCCATGGGGGGTAGTGCAGGTGGATTATTGATGGGGGCTGTGATCAATATGCGCCACGACCTCTTTAAAGGGGTCGTTGCGCAGGTGCCTTTTGTAGACGTGATCACCACCATGCTGGACGAAACTATTCCCCTCACCACTAGCGAATACGACGAGTGGGGAGATCCCAACAAAAAAGAGTATTACGACTATATGCTTTCCTACTCGCCCTATGACAATGTAGAGGCCAAACATTACCCTCATCTGCTTGTCACTACGGGCCTTAACGACTCCCAGGTTCAGTATTGGGAACCTGCAAAATGGGTGGCCAAGTTGCGTGCTATGAAGACCGACCAAAACCGGCTCCTGTTAAAAACCAACATGGATGCCGGACACGGTGGCGCCTCCGGGCGCTTTAAGAGATTCGGGGAGATCGCCTTTCATTACACCTTTATTTTAGATCTTGCGGGAATCAAAGGGTAAGAAAGAAACCGATTAGCCCCGATCCGAAAAAATAATCGAGGCATTTCTAGTGTTGAGCGGCTTAGAACACCAGTTACCGGCATTTTGA
>JACZXR010000409.1 GCA_022571535.1 Deltaproteobacteria bacterium
ACGGTTGGGAAAGTTCCACAAATTGGCTCACAGTGGCATCAACTTCATCTGGCCGTACTTAGACAAGGTTCGACCGTTTGTGATGCGGCAGCGGGTGACCAGCTACATGGACCTGCGCGAACAGGTAATGGATTTTCCGCCCAGCTCCGTAATTACCCGTGACAACGTCACCATGGAAGTAGACGCAGTATTGTATTACCAGATCACCGATCCGTTGAAAGCGGTCTACGAGATTGCAGACCTGGGAAATGCCATCGTTCAGCTCACGGTCACATCCTTGCGCAACGTCATGGGTGAGCTGGCGTTGGATGAAACCCTAACCTCCCGGGAGACGGTGAACACCAAGCTGCGCAATGTGCTCGATGAGGCTACCGACAAATGGGGTGTCAAAGTAAACCGCATTGAATTGAAAAACATCGAGCCGCCCAGGGAGATTCAGGATGCCATGGCCAAACAGATGAAGGCGGAGCGCGAGCGCCGCGCTGTGGTTACCGAGGCGGAAGGAACTAAAACGTCGGCCATCTTGGAAGCGGAGGGCCAGCGTGAAGCTGCCATCGCCAAAGCCGAAGGAGAAAAACGCTCGACAATCTTGGAAGCCGAAGGAATAGCAGAAGCGCGGCTAAAAATTGCCGAGGCGGAAGCCGAGGCGCTCAAGCTTGTGCGCGGAGGGCTTAACGAGGCCAATCCGGCGAACTACCTGATCGCGCTGAAGTACCTTGAGTCGCTTGAAAAGATTTCCGATGGACAGGCGACCAAGATCTTCCTCCCCTTCGAGGCCAGTGGGATTCTGGGCTCACTAGGAGGCATACGCGAGTTGCTCAGACGGAGGAAGCGTCGCCAGCGAAGCGTGAGTAGCAATTTTCGATTAAGCTACAGGCAACCAATCGGCGCGGCCTATCTATCGCGCCTGATACACGCTGGCGGGGCACTACTTCACAATTCCACTCCGCACATCGTGCGCCTGCGCATACTTCTCAAGTAGTGACGTCGCTCGCTGCGAATCGGACGTAGAGCTTCCAAAGGGTCCCTTTGCATCGACAAACACCGGCAGGCCCTCAACATTGATCACGCCTTTACCAATCGCCTCGTTCGAGGTCGCTCCCCCGCCAGTTTCTAAAGAATTAAAAAAGCGCTGGTCCTACTTCATCCAAAAGGTCTATGAAACAAACCCGCTTGTCTGCCCCAATTCTAGGAAGACACGCCTGAACCCCGGCATTGGCTCTACCCCTGCGGCGGTCCACATCGGGCCGCCGTTTTTGTCTCGGGTGGCGCTAGGACTCATTTAAAGCGTCGATTAATTGAGTCTTGAGATGAAATTGGCCTATAAGTACCCGCCAATACGCCGTTTTTCAGTCCTTGACAACCTCCCCAGACTCTAATAGAAGGGCAAGTTAAGAAGTAAGTAAAAGCCTCCCCCATCATAGATAAGGCTTCCAGTGAAGTGAGGCTAACGGAGGGGGAAGATAGATAATTTTAAGCCAGCCGCTCTTTACGATTCTTCGTAAGGGTGTGCTGGCTTTTTTGTTTCCCAAGAGAGAAAGGAGGTTCCCATGTCGCCAGAAAGTTATCAATGTAAAGAAGATACGAGCCGCCCACGTGACCGACGGGTTGCCTGGTCCATCGCGATCCTCGTCCTAGGCCTTGGCGTGTTTCTCTCGGAGCAAGCCGCCACGGCGGCGCCATTCGCCTACATTACCCAGGGGAACAGTACGGTCTCCGTCCTCGATACCTCCACAAACACGGTGGTCGCTACCCCTGCCGTGGGAACTGGTCCCGCCGGAGTCGCCATACACCCCGCCGGGACTTTCTCCTATGATCCCCGTGTCTTTTACCGGTGGCCGAAGCGAGGTAGGCGTCTACGATAGGCTTCAGCCGATCCTCGATGTATTTCTTAATCATGTGTATAGGATTAGACTTAAACAATCGAATATCACAGGAGATAAGGCGGTTGCCACACCCACCACTAACTTATAAATGGCGGCATGGCCGTGAGGAGATAATATGGGTACTTGTCCAAATTGTAAAGGTCGAATTAAACGAAACGGCAATCATTTCAAGCGTAAGGGCGTATGGCAGCATAAAAAATGCCCTAAGCGATTAAGGAGTTCCGTGTAAGGAGACTGATGAGTTACTGGCAAGATTGCAGGTGATGTTGGAGAAGAGGAAGGGATGGACGCAGGGCCGGTTAAAGTCAAGAAGAACAGGGTTCTGCCACTCAAGGCACAACTCTTCGACGACGTCGGCAATCTGATCACAGATCTTGATATCGTTGCCGCCCCGGTCATACAAGTCCTCTTCGACTCAGGTGTCGGCGAGGCAATAGATGTTACAGAGGATGCTCTGCCAGCTGGCCAAGGAACCGAGGGCAATCAGTTCGAATTCGGGGTGGACAAGTGGCAGTTCAATTTGAAGACCAAGAACTACACCGCGGTGGGGACATACACGATCACCATGGTTTCAGGAGACTCGACCGAGTACACCATCGAAACCTGTACGGCCCAGTTCGTGATCTAGTAGCGGTAGGACTGTCGGGACGGAGCGAATCTACTAGCCTCCGTCGTCGGGGTCACCTTCGGTGCTCGTGGTGTTTTTAGGGCAACATATTTCAGAAGCGGCGGTCCACATCGGGCCGCCGCTTTTTACGCCCTCAGCAGGTAACTCCATGCCCAAACGCAATTCATTAGCTCTTTAATTGAGTCCTAGCGTTCCAACACCGGGCAAACCCAAGCCCAGAGCGGGTTCCAGCCCATTTAAAATTGACTCATTCTCGCCTCTGAGGAAGTGCCGCTTAAATGACATCTCATTAATTGAGTCCTGGCCGACTTACGGGGCATTAATCCTATTACGGCGCGCTTTGCATAGGCCCACTAGCCTGGAGGGGGCTGAAAGGTTGAGTTTAGACGTTTAGAGCGAGAGGCGAGGGGGCAAAAGAGAGGGATTTGTGGTATCAAGGATTTAATTTGAAGAATTACCCATCAATGTTTGGTTGGGTCATTTTGTCAATTGTCGGCTGTGCTCAAGGTCCTATGGAGCAAACAGAGCGTGTAACTATGTAATTTTTTTGACCATTATTACTTTTCAAAATCCATTGGGCGTACTATATTGAGAAACTCTCGTCAAACATATACAGTCCAAGCCGCCGGAGGATTCGGATGAAACTTTATGCTCTACCCATCAAGGAAGTGATGAAGAGGGTCTTCGGGTTGCCGGTGACCCTCGCGGCCATCTGGCTTCTGAGGCTGGGGGCGGTACCGGCCGAGGCCATGCATAGGGCCAATCCCTGTTATGCGCGAGGAAATGACTCTGGCTCGTTGTTGTCTGGTC
>JACZXR010000410.1 GCA_022571535.1 Deltaproteobacteria bacterium
ATTGAAAGAGAGTCTCAATTAAACCAACGGAGGTGCTTTATGCTTAAGGGAGTTATTTTAGTAGACTACACAGATCAAGGGCGACGCATCATCAAAGAGTCGCCTGATAGAGCCGAGGCGGCTATCGCCCAGGCGAAGAAACTGGGCCTCCAAGTCAAAGACATCCTCTTTACGCCAGGCGGACCGCATGATGCTGCAATTGTCGTCGAGGCGGAATCCCGTGAGCCTATTGGCAAGTTCATGTCGAGCGTCCAGGCGTTAGGCAACGTGAAAATGAAATTTATCCGGGCTTTTTCGATTGAGGAGATGCGCAACATGGTCTAGTGGCTAATTGAGTAGGCGGCGAGCTGAACAATTTGCAGTATCCCCAAACGACGACCCTCTCAAAGTCGCTCCCGGTAGGGGTTATGGTCCTGAAATGTTCGTTTTCAGGTAAACCCCTGCCAAGAGGACATTAAAGCGTCGACTAATCGCGTCTTGTAACCAAACTAGCCCCGAAGCACATATAACACGACTTAGACGGTCCAAAAAGTCACTAAAATCCTGCGTCCGTTGTTTCGCTTGACAGGCATCTCAACTTCCAATAAGAGGATTGTCCTGACCTAATTAAAGAGCCTCCCCCCATCTTTGACAAGGCTTCAGTACAAGTGAGGCTAACAGGCGGGGGAAAATGAATAGAAGAGTCTAAAGCCAGCCGTTCTGCGATTTATTATCGTCAGTGTGTGCTGGCTTTTTTGTTGCTCAAGTCAGCATATAGTCCATGAGAGGGAAGGCTGGTAGTAATACGTCAGGACATATATAAGGCGACTCATGAGGCGAATCACGCCAGAAAAGGGGTGAAACATGAAGGTTCAGACCGACAGTACCGGCATATCTGTGACTGTCAGATCCACTTCAGAAATTTCAAGGCTCTCTTTGGAGGGGATAATTGCCGGCATGATCGGAGCGGCAATCATTGCCATCTGGTTTCTAATCCTGGACACATTCAACGGTAGACCTCTGTATACGCCTACTGTGCTGGGAACAGCGCTATTTGGCCGAGGAGAAGGGCTCTCCTCACCTGAAAGCATGAGGGTCTCCTGGGAGATGACACTAATGTTCACATGGGTTCATGGGATGGTCTTTGCCGTGATTGGAGGTAGTGTATCGTATCTTCTTAGGTTGATTGAAAAGAACGCCGATCTTGGCTTTGGGATTTTACTCCTGTTTGTCGTTCTAGAGTTCGGTTTTATTGTAGCGGCCTTCATTTTTGCCGAGCCGATCCTCCATGCTCTCGCCTGGCCAGCCGTGCTTATTGGCAACCTCCTGGCCACAGCCGGGATGGCTGGCTATTTCTGGCTTCACCATCCCAACCTTATGATAAGGCCGTAGGCGTGGAGAGGCGCTTAGCTATTTGTTTATCAACCGTTTCCGGTGGAAGGGTTGGAACCAGAAATGGCAAATTCAAAAAAGATCATTGATATGGGGGCTGTTATTAATAACTCCTACCATCTCTGATGAAAAACAGAGCCTAAGCATAACTGAAAATATTTGTGAGTTAGGGAGGTAAACTATATGCCTATTATTACAATTTATCGAGGCGCATTTACCGGCGGTGAAGAGGTGGCTCAATATGTTGCGCAAACCTTGGATTATCGATGTGTAGGCCGAGAGGAGCTTGTGGAAGCTAGCCGAGGTTATGGGATAACCGCGGTAAAGCTCAATGAGATTCTTGAAAGAGAACCGCACTGGTGGGAGCATTGGCTACAGAACCTGCGGCCCTATCGGATTGCCTTACAAGCAGCCATGTGTTCCGTTGCACGAGAAGGAAATATCGTCTACCACGGACATGTAGGCCATGAACTCTTACCCGGCATCCGTCATGTGTTAAAAGTGCTTCTTACAGCTCCTTTAGAATTCCGAATTGAAAATGTCCGATCCCAGCAGGGACTTGATGAAGCAGGCGCACGGCGCTACATCGATCATGTCGATAGAGCCCGCACCCGCCGACTCACGGCCCTGTTTGGTTCCGACTGGCGGGATCCTACCCGATATGACCTCGTACTTAATCTGGCCCAAATGAGTTTAGAGGCTGCAAGACATATTATCGTAGAGGTGGCGCGACTTGGGCAATATCAGTCGACCGCTGCTTCTGTCTGAGCAGGACCTCCAAAACCTAGCTCTCACTACTAGGGTGCAAGCAGTATTAATGATGTCTACAAGGTACCGAAACTTAGCAATAAATGTTCAGGCAGAGCGAGGACAGGTCCGCGTGTCAGGAGTCCTCACGCGCTCGGCATCACAACATGAAATCATCCGGCGAGTCGAATGTGTCCCTGGCGTTGCCAATGTGGTAATGGACCTCATAATTCCCGACCTTAGAGCTCATGATTACTAGCAGAAGGGAATTAAGTTTAGGTTTCATGAGGAGACGTAGGAAGGCTTCCTGATCATCCAGAGCCCCCGCAAGTTAGAGGGCGGCGGTTCCACATCGGGCCGCCGTTTTCGTCTCATACAACCCGTAGGACTCAATTAAAGCGTCGATTAATTGCGTACTGAGATGAAATCCTGTCCCCGAGGCACTCATAATTACGTCTGAATAGTCAGCATTCTTTACAGGCTAGATCTTTCGGCAACAGTTTATATTTCTGTTCCACTTTCTATCCATATTGTCCATCGCTGGGCAATTTTGTCCGAATTCCTTACAACGTTGCTGCTCCACCAGTAGCGACAACCCATTGAAAAATAACAATTAATGATTCAGGCACGCCTTTTGCCTAGGATAGCTGAAAGGCAGGGGAGTGTATGTTAGGTGAGCGATCTTACGTCAGATACCCTAAACATTGCTCCGAGTGCGGCAAGGATTACGACATCGAAGTAGAAAACATCACGCCAGAAAGCTGGAAACACGTACAGGAAGATATATGGGGAGTAGGGAAGTGTGTGGAATGCTGGAATAAACCAGCCTGAGTATCCGATGTTTTAGCAGCAATTAAAGCGTCGTTTGATGGCCAGCTAGAGCGAAACAGTGCTGGCGCGTGAGCTTGTGTAACCTGGGGCGGAAGTTGACGAGGCTAGAATTATGGGGTCATGAAATGATTACTCCCTTATGTGGGTTTCGAGGGGAGACCAAAATCACCAAGGATAGCGTAGAAGGAAGGGATGACACACAGAACAAGGATCGTAGAAGCTGCAAGACCGAAGACCACGCTCGTGGCCAGCGGGATGAGAATCTGCGCCTGGAGGCTTTTCTCGGCCAGGAGGGGAAGCAAGCCGGCTATGGTGGTAAGGGTGGTTAACAACACCGCACGGAACCGCTCGCGGCTGGCCAG